>NZ_JBEXHP010000016.1:0-87226 GCF_040607895.1 Micromonospora sp. NPDC005220 | reverse complement strand
CGCACGCATCCGCAGCGAACGCCAACACCGCTGGGGACAGCCGACCACGAAAGCCGCCTAACCAACCCCGCGAACGTTTGTGGTCACGGCACTAGTCAAGATCACCCGCTGGGGAACTGACTCCCCCGATCCGACTGCGACGGGCGATGGTAGAGCAGTTCATCGTCGAGACGGCCAACACCCCGCCCCGAGAAGCTAGGGCGAGCGCTCACCCGCTGAAGTATCCGCAAGCTCGCCGACCACCTGCGCGCCTTCACTCCACCCGACGGAAACGAGTCCACCGATCCTGATCGGGAGACAGAACTCGCCCGGATCCAGTACGTGAGCAGCTGCCTCCCGCAGCGGTTGTTCGCGTTCGACGAGTTCGGCCCCCTGGTGATCCACCCGCACGCCGGTACCGGTGAGCGCCCGCCGGGCACCCGCCCCGGCTACCCGCGAACTACCACAAGCTGCATGGAGTCCGGCAACCCCACGGCTGCTACTGCGTGGGCCACGACCATCTCTGAGGGGCCGAGCGGCGCTTTCCATTGCCTCCTCGGTCCGCGCTACTTGTACTGGCCCGGCACCCGACCAGCAATGGATCGGGCATTTCATCCACGCCCTCGATCCCGACAGACGGCCGTAGCGCGATCGCATCAGCTTCGATAGCCCCACCCAGGGCCCGCTGCTGTTTGGCAGGATGCCTCCGTTACCGGTACGTCAGTCCGATACACCTCATGACGTGAGGGGACGCTGTCATGCCTGAAGGGCTACACGGACCGAACGTCATCACGGCCGGGACGTCGCAGCTTCTCCTCGCCGTGGTCAGTGAAGGCGAGGCCGTTCACCTCGTACGCCGCAACAACCCGCCTAAGGCAGGCCGCGGCGCCCTGTCCGACGCACACTTCTACCAGGCGGACAGCGACCGGGAACTGATCAAGCGACGATACGACCTCGCCGCGCTTGAGGAACCGGTCTGGGCGCAGACGACGATGTGCGGTCGGGCCTGGTTGGTGATGGCCGGCGGTGATGGCGGACCCGTCAGCCGGTACCGGGAGCCGGCGTTTGCGCCAAGGTGTCGACGGTGTCTGGCGTTGATGGACCGTCTGTTCCCGGCTCCTGCGGTCGATGAGCGGGTGCCGGTCGTGGCGCAACTGGTCGTCGACCTGGTGCTGCGGCACGGGTACGCAGAGGTGCGGCGGGTGCCCGGCGATCAACTTTTCGCACTGCGCAAAGCCATTCGATTGCTGATCAAGCAGCAGATAGGCCAGCCGTGTCGGACCTTTGTACACAACGACCTGCTGATGGTGGTGTGCGAGTCGCTCGGTGACCGCGAGGCTGAAGAGCAGGCTGCCGCCGAAGCAGTCGAAGCGGCGCTGCTGGGGCGAGAACAACTGCCCGCAGCCCGGCCGGTACGGAACTGGGTTGTCTCGTGGAGCGCCTGGAAGCAAGGGTGACGCACTCGCTACGCACCTCCCCTCCCCCCTTGTGCCTGTGCCCGACTTGCCCGTGCTCCTCATCATGGGCACCGCAGGCGAAGGGATGTGACCGATATCGACGTTGAGGTCCTCAGCTCTTATGAGTCAGGCGAGCCGCCGTCTAGATGGGTACCGTCTCCGCAGGCGACGCACCGTCGATTTTGCTTGGTCGGCAGAGCAATTGGCTACTAGCGTCGCGGCCATGGTGGGCCTGGTGTTCGAAGAGCCGCGTATCGCTCGAGAGGGTGGAATCAGCCCGGCGGAACCGACGGTGAATTGGTTCTTGGAGTGCACCCGGCCGCAGGCCGCGCAGGGACGGCGCATCATCAACGAGATGTACTCGCGGTTCCCGGACCGGGATGGACGACTGCACGCCGAGCTGCGGGCGCCGGACGACACGCGGCTGTACAGCGCGCTCGACGAGCTGCTCGTGCACGATCTGCTGTCTCGCCGGTACCGGGTGAGCTACGAGGAGGGCTCTGGTACCCGTCCCGACTTTCGCCTCTACGCCGCCGACGGCTCGTACGTGGGGGCGGTGGAGGTTCTGACGCTGACGCTGCGCGAGGACTGGACCACGGAACAGCGCCGCCATGCCGTGCTGGTCGATGACCTAAACGCCCGGCTGACACTGACCACCCACTCAATCACTGTGGAGATCCGCCGGTGGGACCGCGCCCCCCGGATGCGCCCGCTCGTCGCCTGGATCGACAAGACGATCGCCCAGCTGCGCGATAATCCGGGCGCGTTGCCAGTCGAGGATGGTGTGCCCGGGACGATGTACCGCAGCGCAGCCGTCGACATCGACGTCCGTTTCCTTGCGTTGCCCGCCGGCTACCGCATCTGCGCCGACGACGACATCGTGGTCAATAGCGCGGCAATCGGTGGTCTTGTCGATTCCGCAGCGAGGCTGCGGCAGCGGCTCGAGGACAAGGCCGTGAAGTACGAGCTACGCGACAAGCCGTTCGCGGTCGTGGCTGGCATCCGTGACAGCATGTGCGACATCCGGGACGTTCACGAGGCCTTGACCGGCACGTCAGCAATCCAGATCTCGAGCGGAGCCATGATCCGTAAGGGTGACGGGTTCTTCGGCACCGGCCGTGACCGCACCGCCGGCAAGCACCAGCGGGTCTCGGCTGTCTTCTCGGTGCACGAGTGGTTCCCCGGTGGTCCCTACCGGCCGCGAATCACCCGGTTCGACAACCCCCTGGCGTCGTACGCCTTCCCCGCAGACGCGATGCCCTGCGGCGGCCACTGGGGCGTCACCGAGCAGACCCAGCAATGCGTACGGGCCGACTGGCTGACGCCGGCACAGGCCATGCTGCCCGCCTGAGTCCTCCACGGTCCTTGACGATCTCGCCATGGCGCGTCTGTCGCGACAGTGCGTCGATCTGCTTAGGGTGTGGCGCTGTCGACACCTGGTCCCTATCCGACGGAGGCATTTGGGATGACCGCCCCTGATCCCACTCACATGGTCAAATACTGCCGCGACGTGCTGCCCAGCATGCTGATCGAAGCATGCGACGTGGACGAGGATCTGGCCCACCGTATCGGCGACGACGTGTTGCAGCGGGCTGAGGCGCTGGCGGCTCTGCCGCAGCGTGAGCAGGACGTGTTGATCGCGCCGTTCGTCGAGGAGGTATTCGACCACGAGCCGCTGGCGTCACCGCTGGATCTGAGGGCCAAGGTCACCCTCGTGGTGCGAAACAGCCTGCTTGAGCAGGCACACCATGACGGCCCGCTTGGCAGCGGGATCATCCCGGCGACGGAGTACGCGGCCGGCCCGCTGTCGCATCTGCTGGCCGCGCGCCGCGGCCAGCCCGTCGCCGCTCAGGATCCGAACCCTTTCGCCGGGCTGGCGGGGCGCTATCCGCGTGCGTGGGCGTGTCTGGACGCGCTGACCGACACCTTCGCCGCAGGTGGCCGCGGTCCACTGCGCTCACCTTCGGCACCTACGCCCAGCCTGCCTTCGGGCCATGAGGTAGTCACGGCGCCACGGTCCGACGACGGCACGATGACCGTGTTCAGCGCGATCGACCCGCGCTTCGACCAGGGCCTGGTGGACCTGCTCGGGAAGGCCGCCGAAGGCGATTCCGTACTGTGCACGTCGGCGCTCAGCCGGTACTCGCGCAACAGCGAGAAACTGCACCGCATCCTCGAATTCCTTCTCGCGCACAGGGCCACAATCCTGACCACCAACTATTTGATCCGCCACACCGACGTCTGGGTCCGCCGCGGCGCGCTGGTCAAACCAGACAGCCGCAAGCCCTTCGCCGGCGTGCTCGACACCCAGGGACTGGCCGGTACTCACCGGAAGATAGCCGAGAGCGTCGCCGCGCAGCGGGGCCTGCGCTGACTCCATCAGGCGATTGCGCGTCGGCTTCAACACGTCATGATCAGCTTCGGATGCCGACGTTTCGGAGTTAGTCGAAGGGGTTGCAGCTAACCGCTAAGGCATGCAAGAGCGGTGGCAACGACCCGGCCCGGGAGCATCGTCGTCATGCCTCACTGACCTCGGCTTCGGCGGTGGCGGTCGACTTGGCGACGATAAGATCCGGATGTAACCCAGCCATGGCAAGCAGTTCGTGAGCGACCGATGCCGCGGCCAGGAGCCGTTGCGTCGATTGCTGCATCGCCGGGGACCACACGGGCTGCTGCTCACGGAGGGCCTTGCGCCTCTTGACTGCCGGGCAAGCCGCACCAGGAAGATGTAGGTCTCCGACGTGGCAGATCAAGGACACTTTTTATCGTCGGAGCTTCCGCAAGTTTGCATCCATCAGCCATGATGGACGTCGTGCCCAAACGACAGTTGACCGCCTGCGCGCTCCTTCTGATGATCGTTGTCTTACTAGTAATGATCTTTAGCGGGAGCCTCGACGGCGCGGCAGCGTGGGCAAACATCATCGCGTTACCGGTAGCGATCGCCGGTGTGATCTTAACGATTCGAAGCGCCAGCGGCTCGGCATCCTCGTCTAGCACTCAGGATCGCGACAGCTTGAGCGGCCCGGCGAAGTCGGGCAGAGCTAGCCCTGTGGTCAACCAGGTCGGGTTCAGTGGCGGGCGTCAGGCCAACGTCGCGGGCGACTACTTCGAGCGAGGCCATGATGACCGCGAGGGCAGGTGAGCGTGGTAGATCGGCAAACTGGCTTTGGTGGCGAACGTCAGGCCAACGTCAAGGGGTCCTACTACGAAGGGAACGTCGATAAGAGCACCCACACGCATCACCATCGCCACTACGCACCCAGGGCTAATGTCGACCTGAGGGAAGATGAGGCAACGGAGTCTGGCTCGGGAAGTGGCGCGGCAGCAGCCGCGGGTGGGGGTGGACTGGGCGTCGTCGTCGTCCTTGCTGTCTTGGGCTACTTCATCTTCGGCGGAAATGAGCCGTTCCCGGCGACGTCAGATCCCTGGCCGGCCGAGGTGAAGCAGGAGGCCGTCGTCGCGGCTGCAGGTGGCTGGCTCGACAAATGCGCGAAGTCACCGTATGCGACCCCGGCCAATTGCCCGCAATCCATCGTCGAGACCTCGGACGTCTCCAAGGTCCGTTGGGCCTTCTACGGCAACCCTCTGGAAGCTGCGGTCATTCACTACACCGAAGCGGAGAGCCTGTTCGACATGCTCGGGACTGTCATGGTGACGGCGGACTACACCGCTTCAAAGGATCTACGCCGGGTCGTGACGCCAGCGAAGTACTGGGCCAAGGTGAAGTGGGTCGATGGGAGGCTTGACGTCCAGGAAATCAAGGAGCACTCGGCCATAGGCGACCCCGATGTAGTGAAGCAGGATCCCAAGGTGCCTTGGGATCTGGTCGCCGCAAAACTGAGCGACGCGTTCACACGATGCGTGCGAGACGCCAAGTCGGCTATGCCGGCTGGATGCCCCGAATGGAGTCCGCCGTCGGGCGCCGAGAAGATCAAATGGTCTTCTGCGGGTGATCCACTCCTGACCGCTCGCGCTACCTTCGATCCGAAGTTCGCGATCTACCGCGTCAAGGGCACGTACGAGTTGGCCGTGCGCTACACCTGGCTTGGTACCACGAAGACCGACACTCGCAATCCCACCTACGAGGCTTGGATCGCTCCAACAGCGGCAGGGCCCGTGGTACTCCAGATCAAGGACACGACCACGGTCTAGGTCTCATCGTCATCTTTGCGCTTGAACGACGGCCCGGTCGATGCCCGGCCGAGTCGATGCTGTACAGGCGGGCTTGTCCGATCCCGCAGCACGATGCGACGCAGGTAGTCCTGCTCGACCAACCGACAGCCTCGGCCGTGCCGGCGCCGCAACTCAGAAGCGAAGCTGCTCTCACCCCAGCAAGAGTTACGCCAAACGCAGACGAGGATCGTGCGCGCGGCCGCTCGGGACGGAGTCGCGGCCCCGGCGCTCCCTCTCAGTCGGCGGGGCGTGCAGGGTCATGGGCGAAGTACCGCAGCCTGCGGGCGGACACCTTGGCATGAACCCATGCCCGCACTACGGACACCGCAACGCCACCCGCGGCCGCGTGCTGTGCACCGCTGGCCAGGTCAGGTCGCAGTCGATGTCGGGCAAGTTGGCATCGATGCGGTGAGCCTCGGGATGGATCGCCGCGAAGGCCCTCTCATCGCTGCCGTCGAACCTTGCCGCTTACAACCGGGCCGCTGTTGGTGGCCATGCGGATCTCGCCCACGCGGACCTCTCACCGATGATCATGGAAACGCGTGTACGTCGAGCATGGCGGAGCGGTGCGACAACACCACTGCTCGTACCTGTCCTCCAGCGGTCAGTTGAAGACCTGGTTGACCGTGATTCGGATGCGGTCAGGGTTGCTGTCGACGATAAGCCACCAGTGGTCGTCGTAGGGCACTTCTAGGACCACGGGAGTGAGGTCGTAGAAGCCGCCGAAGAACTCGTACTCGTCGCCGTCGACGTACACCTGGTACTCGTCGTCGTCCATGAGGCAGACCCTGGCGGTCGAGCCGCGCAGCCCGATCTCGAACAACGCGCCGGTGGCGCACTCACCAAGGTCCCAGTAAAGGTGATTCACACACCATGTGTAACGGATAGGGACGCCCCGTAGAAAGTCCTCCCAAGCGTGGCCTTGTCCACTCCGCAAACCACGGCCGCTCGGGCCCCGCTGACCGACGGAACCCGACGCACGGTGAGGCGGGCGATGACTGGGCGGTGTCAGTCGGGAGGAGAGACAAACCTTCTGAGCAGACCGTCCATCGACTAACCGCTCGGTGCCTCGACCAGGCTGGCCGCGAGTAGCAGCGGAGGGAACAGGGCTTGCTCGAAGCCGAACACCGACATCAGTGCCCCGGCGCCGCCGAGTCGCCGCGGTAATTCTCCTGTGGATGCAACCGGTCACGGTGATCCCTCGCGATCAACGGGGCTGTCCCAGCACCGCCGTCCGATACGGTCGATTCATTGATCAAAGAATTCGGTGACGTCAGACCCTTAAGCCTCCCGACCCAGGACGAGCAGCCTCTCAATCCCTGCAACAGCGGAGCTAAAGGCTGCCTGTCGCATCCCAGTCCGCATCCAACCGCTCGTTGGCCAACCGGCGCTCCTCCTCAATGACCTCTTGCCGCCGCTTCCAGTCCTCCACGACGTCATCGCTCGGCAGGAGCCGGACCGGCTCCCTATCACCGTTGCGGCGCCAGCGAGCCCTGCGGTTATCGGTAAACACGAACTCAAGGTCGAGGTGCCAGGGGTGACCAGGACAACCAGGGCCGATGTGCATCACGTGCCAAAGCTCTGGGGCATCAAGCCAGCCGTTGCGCTTCGACTTGCCGGGTCCGATCGTCCCGAAATGCAGGGGCAATCCCCGTTCTGGAAGAAAGACCATCACGGATGAGATTGGCTCGCCGCTGTGGTTGTCCACCTGAACGATCACCTGGTCATACTCGCGAGGCGGGGCGTTGGCAGGGCGTGGCAGATGGTCGTTGTCCCAGTGCACATTTGGCTCAGAGACGATGTCTGCGGTCACAAGCCGGGCAACCTGCCGCTGTGTCTCCTCCGCCTCCGCCCGAGCCCGATCACGGGCACGCAGAGCCGCCACCCCCGATACGACCACTGCGGCGACACCCGCCGCACCGGCAAGTATCGACCCGAATGAATCCTTGATGTCCCAAAATCCCATGCACCGAGGATGCGACCATCATGTTGATCTCCAGCAGTGCCCGGTGAAGAGCCAGCTCAGATGAGATTGGTGACGGGCGGAGCCGTCGGGTCATGTTCGGAAAATCTATCTCGGAACGCGGCGAGGTCGCCGTTGTCGACAACAGACTGCTGTCGCACGACAGGCCCTGACCGCCCGCGGCGAGCAAGCCGTCTCCGTCCGCGGGCACCATCCCGGGTAGATCATCCCTGGAACTCGAAGGTAGGCGGCGCGCCCCGGCGCGAGTTCGCGCAGACCGTCGGCCCATTCCCTCCATCACGAAGCGTCGGTCGGGTCCTCACCGTCTAGCGCTCCCACGTATACCCCCGTAAGTCACCTTGCCAAGGAAGCACCGATCGTCGCCTTGCACAGGTACGGCGGACAAGCCGAATGCGCGCCCTCGACGCGCCTATTAGTGATCGCCTTCGCCGGCCACGCGGGGGATCTGGGGTTGGTCGCTGTTGGCGGTGGGGAGAGTGGGTGCGTGGCGGGCCCGGTGTCGTCGGAGGGCGTTGCGCATGCTCGAGATGCAGGTCCCGCGGGCGGCATCGACCTGGTTTCGGGGGTAGCGGACCTGCAGGTTCATGTCGGCGTCGGTGGTGAGGACGGGCTGCTGCCATGCTTGCCGCATCTGCCCGCCGGCTTGGATCTTGGTGGCGCGGACGAGTGCGGCGTAGCTGGCGGCGACCTCGGGTGCCTCGATCTGCAGGAGGGCCTGGTGGTAGGCAAGCCGGGACTGGATCTTGCTGACCTCGTCGGTGAGGTCGTAGCGGGCTTCGGGAGTGTCACGGCGGCGGCGGATCCGGTACGGCATCTCGGCGTAGTCCTCGACCGCGTTGAGGGCCTCGGCGAACACCTTGGCCTGCCGCTCCCGGCGGGTCGCGCGCTGGTTCAGCGTGTAGGTGACCGAGGCGGAGACGACGCCGCCGAGGATCGCGATCACGGCGACGACGACGACCGCCGTCTGCGCGGCCGTCCAGCCGCTCTGCGCGGCTTGGGCGTCGACCATGTGCTGTCACCTCCCTGGGTTCGGGAAAGTCCGTGGGGTGCGTCTTCGAGCAGCCACACCCCGTCGTTCTGTCGCCAGTAGTTCTCGAGGAACAGGTGCTGGCGGGTCAGCTCGATGAGTTCGAGCAGCCCCTTGTCGTGGGTCCACCGCCGCTGCGGCGGGTCCAACGGCATCCACATGCACATTCATGTCAGCCGGCACCTGGCGTTCGGGGCGGGCGCGCACCAGTCCGGACGGAGCAGCGCACCCGGCCGCACATGCTCCCTCGCCGCACTCCGTGAGGTCATAGGCGTGTTCGCGCAGCAGGATCAGATCGCAGCAACGGTCGGGCTAGATCGGTTCCAGGCGGCAGGGCGGATGCCGAGGGCCATGAGGGTGCCGCCGTGCCAGCGGGATTTGTCGGTCAGGCGTCCGGGCCCGCCGTCGGTGACGCCGGCGGCGGCGATTTGGTAGCGGGCGTCCGGGTCCAGAGCGGTGAGCCGGAGCCACCGGGGAGCGCACTTGGCGTTTCCATGCTGGCTTGAACGATTATCACGACCTGGTCGTCGAGAAGATGTTGAATGGCGGAGCGCTCGGCGCCGAGCCAGCCTCCGCGCGAAGCTCATCCCGAGCAACGTCGGCCCACCGTCTCGGCCCGAGGCCGTCGAACAGTTCGGTGCTCAGCCGTAGCGCCTCCGCGGCTTGCCGCGGGCGTCGTTTCCGGCGGAGGCTCTGCCCGTACAGCGGTGCGGTCCTCTGGTGGTCGAACGGCCGGTGCACCAGATCCCGTGGCGGATAGCGCCTGCTCGTAGTGGCTGCCGTTGTTGCTCAGCAGTGTCGCGGTTCCAGTCGGCGCAACCTGCAGCGGATCGGGTTCAGGGGCGGCGGCGCTCGCAGTACCGGCGACGATCCGGTTCGCAACCGGGGGGTGGCGAACCGGAACGTCGGCCTGGTGCCCGTCCCGCTGTTGAATGGGGCGGCGTCCGCGATTTGATTTCAGCCGCGCGACCAACGCTGGTTGGCGCCGCCGGTGCAGGTCCAGATGGTAAGGAGGGTCCCGTTGGCGGTGCCGTGCGCCGTTGCGTCGAGGCACTTGCCGGAGGCGACGCTGACGACGGTGCCGTCGGCGTTGACGTTCCACTGCTGGTCGGTGCCGCCGGTGCAGTCGTCGATGGCGACCGCCGCCCCGTCGGCGGTGCTGGCGCCGCCCACGTCCAGGCACTTGCTGCCGTATACCTGCAGTTGCCGCGAACCGGTGGCGACCCACCGTTGGTTGGCGCCGCCGTTGCAGTCCCACAGTGCGACCCTGGTGCCGTTTACCTGGGTGGCGCCCGGCACATCGACGCAGCGGCCGGATTCCTGGCCCCTCAGGACAGCGACGGTCGCTGGCGGTGCGCCGTTGCCCAGCGCGGCGATGAGCGCGGCCGCGGAAGCGGCCTGCGTGCTGGGACTCCACAGGGCGAACGGCCCTACGAAGGAGTTGCCCTGCTGGCCGGCGCTGTTGGTGTTGTTGGCCAGGATGGAGTTGGCGGTCGTGGTGATGAACGCGTCGTACTCGGTGGTGTTGGTAGCCTTCGCCAGCGCCCGCAGGTAGCGGATGAAGACACCCTTGAAAGCCTGCCCGTCACCGGAGCAGTTCGGCTCGCACCCTTCGTAGAGCACGTTGTTGCGGTTGAAGCGGTTGACGCCGGCGGTGGCGATCGACTTGGCCGTGGTCAGCAGTGAGGTGTTGCCAGTGGCCCTGGACAACTCGATCAGACCCTGCAGGATGACGCCCTGGTTGTACGTGTAGAGAGAAGTACGGGGGCCGCAGCCGGGGAGGTTGAGTCCGTCGCGGACCAGGTTGTTGCTGATCAGGACGGAGTTGCGGAGCCAGTTCCATTCCTGATTGGCCCAGCCGAGGTACAACGTGTCACCGGGGATGCGGTTGTGCAGCCCTGCTGTCGCGGCGAGGAACAGCTCGTTGGCGATCGACGCCTTGTACTGGCGGTCCGTCTTCCAGTAGACGCCGCCACCGCACGTCGAGTCCCAGTAATCGTGCATGTACCTGACGGTGGTCTCGGCCATGTTGAGATAGCTCCGGTTGCCGGTGATGTCGTAGGCCTGGATCCAGACCAACGCCCACCAGCCGGTGTCGTCGACGAACTCGTTCGTGAAGTCCCTGTTCTTCGCGAACGCCTCGGAGATCGCGTAGTCGTACTGGGTATCGCCGGTCGCCTGGCGGTAGGTCATCACAGTGCTCAATGACACCGCGCTGGTCCACCAGTCGCTGCCAATCCGGCCGGTGGAGGGGTTGAAGGACTGCATCAGGACACCAACACTGTTTGAGGCCGGGATCGCCGCCGTCGCGCGGCCGGTGGCGCCGACACCGGCGCTGTCCGGCGTCGGGGTCGCCGCCGCCTCGGCGCGGCCGGCGACTCCGAGCAGTAGACCCACTGCGAGTGCTGCGGTTGTGAGGCCGGCCACTATTTTTCCCACGTCTGTCGTCCTTTCGGTTGCGCGACCAGCGCTGGTTGACGCCGCCGGTGCAGGTCCAGATGGCCAGGAGGGTTCCGTTGGCAGTGCCGTGCGCCGTTGCGTCGAGGCACTCGCCGGAGGCAACGCCGACGACGGTGTCGTCGGCGTTGACGTCCACTGCTGGTTGGTGCCTTCGGAACGGGCTGATGTGGTTGGCGAACCAAACGGAGAGGTCTGACATCAGTCATAGAAAATCAACCATGTAACGATGTCAACGTTGTCATGGCAGCAGATATAGCTGGTCACTGGATCAGTCACCGGACACGACCGGCGCGCCTCGCCAAGCATGGTCGGCATCAGCAGGTAAATGAACGTGTCGGTGCCATCGTCAATCCGCCGGAACAGCAGACCAGCAGCGCGGCGACCGAACTCGATCACTTCGTAGGTGACGAACGCGATCGGCCGGGGCAGAAAATCGGCCAGTAGCGGCAGCATCGGCTCGACGGTCTCCCGCCGCGCATCGGTCAAGTTCGGATACCGCTTTTGGGCCCCGGCAGCGGCGCCGTTTCCGGCGTCGCGGACATAGGCTATGCGAGAGCCAACGAAGGTCCAGGTAAGGTCGTCGGCTCCGTCACCCGGGCGCGACGAACCACCGACTGTTCGCCGCGCCCACTGGAAGTCGCACTGCTATGGTCTGGTCGCCGGGGTAACGGCTTGCATGATCACCGAGCCGATGATTTCGACCGTCCGGGTGTCGTCTCGGGGCATCGGCGCATCCCAACGGTTCCAGGTGAGGTTGAGGTCGGTACGCCGCGCGTTCCAGGCCGCGTCGGCATTGCGCCGCATCCAATCGTAGTATTCGCCCCACAGATTGTTTTCGCGCACGAACTCACCCATTCCTCGCGCGAACTCGGACTGCCAAGTTCCCTCGCGTTGATTACTCGTCATGATGCCGTTTGTCGTGCGGTCGCGAATGACCCAGTCGGTCGTCCGCTTGGCGTCATTGAAAATGCTTTGCCGCCTGTTGTTTCGATAGAGGGCCTGGGCGGCGCTGACAAAGGCGCCGGCCGAGTAAACGGTTTGCCCACCAGCAAGCCGGCCATCGGCCCATATCGTCTCGTGCACGGCTCCGGTGCTGCGATTGAACAGCGTCGCCCACACCCAATCAAAAATTGCCTGCGCTTTGTTCAGATACCCGCGGTCGTTGGTGGACTCGAAGATGAGGACGCCAAGAATGACCGCCGGACTGTTACTGAGAGCATTCTTGTCCCTCCTTCGAATGTCCCACCAGATGCCGCCGCCCAGGTTGGAATCCCACCCTCGGTCGTAGACCCGGTTGAAGGCGTACTGCGCCTGGTTCAGATAGGTTAGGTTGCCGGTGATCCGGTAGCCCCGGGCGAAGGCGAGTCCAGCCCAGAGCAGATCGTCGTTGTATTCGTTCCAGTTCCAGTCGTAGAGGCCGCCACCACCCCTGTTCTGCTGCAGGAACGTGTCGAGAAGGCGGCTGATCAGATCGCGGGTCGCCGGGCTCCCCGTTCTGTCGTACACGTCCTGGACAGCCTGGATGTCCAGTGCCTGACGCCAGAAATAGTCCTTTTCCCCGTTGTTCAGGGATGTTTTGTAATACCGCTGCGAACCGTTGCTGACGAGGAAAGCGTTGTTCATCGCCGCAAAAGCCGAGTCGAGGTTGACGGTCAGCACGGAGGCCGAATTCGGCTCCGGCGGCGCGGCGCTCGCCGTGCCGGCCGGCGTCAGCGTGGCGACCATGGTGACCGCCAGGGCCGCAGCCATTCCAGCGGACATGGAGGTGCGTCTGCTCATTGTGAAACCCTTCGGGTCGGACGGAGCCGCACATGCCGAGATCAGCGCCGAGCACTGTCCTCGAAAATCGTGCGGACGAAGGAGTCGCTGCCACCTTTCGGGGGGGCTGCAGGATATATGTGATTGATCGTCCGACGAGGATCGGCGGTTCACAATTCACCGCTACCTGCGCATGAACTATTACACCTCCGTTAAGTCGACATGTCAATCCCTTTACACATAGGCGTGAATTGATGTTGCAGCCCCGTCCGAGCGCGCGAAGTAGCGCAATCACAAAAATACAGAGATGGGCGGTGCCGCGAGCGCTCTGATGACCGCTCACGACACCGCCCACCAAGGCAGGCGCGCTATGCCGCTATAAACAAACCGTTCGCTACGAGATATTCGGTTGTGCGACCCGGACGTACGCTGGGGCATCCCACGCCTGCGTCCCGGGCAGTGCCATGACCACCGCGCCTGTGCCTCCTGCCGTGGTTACGCCGCGCAGTGCAGAACGGCGTCCGCCCAGTCGGCGTGATCGAGGGCGTTGCCGTCACTCGCATCGGTCACCCGCAGCTCGACCCGGTTCACCCCGGTCAACGGAACGTCCACCGCGACCGGGCCGTCGGTCCCGCTCACCCGCTGCCCGGCCCAGGCTCGGACGCCGTCCGCCCACACCTCGAAGACCACGCTGCCGCCATCGCCGACCTCGTCGTCGACGCCGGTCGCGGCGGTGAACGAGGTGCATCGACCGCCCAGGTGCACAACGACCGCCGAGTCGGCGTGCACACCCAGACCCCGGTCGTACGCCACTCCCCCGATCCGCAGGCCGGCGCCGTCCCCGGTGCCGTTCTCACCGTTGCTCGTGTTCTTCTCGACCGGACCCCACCCATTGCGGACGCGCACAAACTGGACGTCGGCAAGGGCGGTGTCACCGGCCGGCGGGGCCGGATTCGCCGCCACCATGCCCTCCGCAGTGCGGGCGTACACCCGGGCGTTGCCTGCCCCGGTCCCAGTGAGGCTCGCGTAAATCGGATACTCCCCGACAGCCGTGTTCGGACCACGGGTTACCCGCACCTCCCGGGTCGTAGACGCACCCGACGCCAAAGTGCCGACCTGTACCGGGCCGGCCGACCAGCCGGTGGGCAGCTCGACGGACGCGGTGAGATTGCGGATCGCCCCCGGGCAGGGATTGTGGATCGTCAGCTTGAGGGTGGTCGAGGTCTCCGGTTCCAGCGACGCCGCCGCCGGAAGGGTGGCGCGCGGCGCACAGGTCGCCGGTCCGTCCGGACGCCCGGCAACCGCCTCGGTCCGGGTCAATGGTCGCAGCAGCAGGGCGTAGGCATATTCCCGGTCGGCTGGGACCTGATACTGCGGCAGCACCGAATGGAACGTCTCGGCGACTCCGCTGACCGCGTGGTCGGCACGTAGCGTGAACTCGCCCGGAGTCCGCTTCAGGGCGAACGGGTACTGCGCCCGGTCAATGCCGGTGAACGGCGTGACGCCGACCGACAGATCACCCGCCACGAGAAGTCCGGACGAGCGGCCGTCAGAGAGCGTCGCCCACCGGACATCCTCGTGATTGCCGTACTCCTGAGGAGCGCTGTAGGCGACGTACTCCTTCTCGAAAGTCGAACGCCAGACGCCGACCGGGGAACCGTCGATCCGGTCCGGGTATGTCTCGCCCGGACCGCGACCGTTCCACACGAAAGTGCCGAGCTTCGACGGCAGCCGCATCTGCAGACCGATCCGGGGCAACATCGGCAGATCCCGCATCCTGCCGAACGGAGTCACCCGATGCGAGACCCGCACATCACCGTTCGCTGCGACCGCATACCGAAGTTCCTGATGGAACCCGGCGTCGGTCACGCCCGCGGCGGCCACGGTGCTCTGGATCGTGACGGTGGAGCCCGAGGTGCTCACCCCGGTGACCGTGCTGGCCAGGCGGTCAAGTCCGACCGACCGCCAGGCCCGGGCCTCGTCGACGTCGTTGCTGACCGGCGGCCGCCAGACGTCGAGCTCGGGCCCGCCGGTGAGCAGATCGGTCCCCCGAACCTTCATCGACGTCAGAGTCCCCGACCGCCGGTCGACGGTGTAGACGAAGTCGCGTCCGCTCAGCACGACGCCGTCGGCGGTCGTGCGCGTGGTCACGTCGCCGGTCGCCTCACGGGCGAACACTCCCGGAACCTGATCACCACCCAGCGGGAACTGCTCGACCGCCACCACGTGTCCGGCAGGCGCCCAGCCGGCGTCCTTCGCCAGAACTGCACGCGCAGTCAGGTGACGCTGGGCCTGCCGAGGATTGGCCGGCGGCGTGGGCAGATTGAGACGCGCGGTCGTCCCCGGCGCCACGACCACCGCGGCCGAGCCGGAGCGCAAGACCCTGTCACCCTCGACGTATTCCCAGCGCACCCGAACGTCTGCAGTGTCGGTGAAGGCACGCTCACTGGTCACTGCTAGCGCCCCGTCGGCGAGTGCGAACCGGATGGGAGCCTGCACGGCCCACAGCGCAGTCGCCTCCGGCTGCGGCTCGCGATCCGGGCGCACCATGCCGTCGTTGCCGGCTTCGCCCGCGCCGTACGACAGATAAGTTCCGCGGGTCCGGATGTTCTCGAAGTTCAGCGCAAGCACCGGGTCGTCCTGGACGGCAGGGTCGGCCAACTCGGTGGTGGTCAGGGCGCGGTGGTAAATCCGCACATCGTCAACCGCGCCGTGAGCCATCCGGGTATTGTTGGCGTTCTCCCGCATAGACTCGGCGTTGCGGCCAATGTTCACCGGCCACGCGGACCGCTGGATGGTCCCTGTCCACCGGGTCTCGCCCACGACCACGCCGTCGATGTGCAGACGCAGCACGTCACCGTCGAAAGTTCCGGACACCCGGTGCCACTTGTCGTACCAGTCGGCGGGAACTGGGGCCTGCACGGTGTGATAGGCGCCCTCGCCGTACACGAAGAACTCGAGTTGATCCTCGGTCTTCATCTTGATCGCGTACTGGGTGTTGCCCTTCGCGACGATGGTCAGGTCACCGGTCCAGGGACGGGCGGGTTTGACCCAGGCATCCAGCGTCAGGCCACGTGAAACCTCGTCCAACGTCGGATCCCGGTAGACCTCGACGAAGTCGTCCAAGCCGGAAAGCGCCAGCGCGTTACCGCCGTTCGGGCCCGGCACCGTGTCCGGCAACCCGTTGATCCACGCCTGGATGTCGTTGCCGGACCCGTCCGGAACAATGCGCAGTGGCTGCCGTAGCTGCTGGTCGACCCAGTCCCAAATGAAGCCGCCCTGCGCCGACGGATACTTGCGCATCACGTCCCAGAACTCCCGGAAGTTGCCGAGACTGTTGCCCTGGGCGTGGACGTACTCCCCCATCACGATCGGCTTCTGTGTGGTCTTCGCCTTGTCCTCCAGCGAAGCCGGTGACGGATAACGCGGCCCCCACACGTCGGCGAAGGGCGCGTCGCCGTCGGGACTGTTCGACTGGTGGTACAGCGGTCGGGTCGGCTCATTGCGGTCGGCCCACTCGGCCATCGCGAAATGTGCCGCGCCCAGCCCCGCCTCGTTGCCGGTGTCCCACATCAGCACACTGGGGTGGTTCTTGTCCCGTTGCACCATACCGATGAACCGGTCGAGGAATGCGTCCTTCCATTCCGGTAGGTCGGCCAGGCAGTTGGATGGGCAGTTGTCATGGTGGTGGGTCTCCACCTCGACCTCGTCGTCGATCCAGAGCCCGTGCTTGTCCGCGAGTTCGTACAGGTACGGGTCGCTGGGATAGTGCGCGGTCCGGATCGCGTTCACGTTGTGCTGCTTGAGGAGGTCGACGTCCTGCTCGAGCCGGGCCCGGGGAACGTGCCGGCCGCCGTCGGGGTCGGCATCGGCATGGTTCACGCCCCGCACCAGGATCCGCTTTCCGTTGACCAGGAGCTGCTTGTCGCGGACTTCGACGGTGCGGAACCCGACGGGCTGCCGCGTCACGTGGGTGACTCGTCCGGTGGGATCGAGTAACTCGACGACGAGTACGTAAAGATTGGGGGTTTCGTCCGTCCAGGGCAGCGGGTCGGCGACCGCGGCCTGCAGAGTGACCCTGCCCGGCTCGGTGCCGAGTTCGGCGGAGGCGGTCACTGTGGTTACCGGCCGGCCCTTGGGGTCGTACAACCGGCCGCGCACGGTGTAGGCGCCTGCCGGGCCGACACGAGCGGCCACGTCAACCACCGCCCGCAGCCCCGCACTCGCCGGGGTTGTCACGGTCACATCCCGCAGATACGTCTGCGGCGTCGAGTACAACCACGTGCTGCGGAAGATACCGGAGAACCGCCACTGGTCGTACACCTCCAGGTGACTTCCGGCGCTCCACCTGTGGACCTGCACGGCGATCGTGTTACGCCCCGGACGGGCCGCACCGCTCAAGTCAAACTCAGCCGGCGTGTATCCACCCTGGTCGTAGCCGACATACGTCCCGTTGACCCACACCAGGTAGGCGCTCGTCACCCCCTCGAAGCGAAGGAACGTGCGGCGGCCATCCCAACTCTCCGGCAGGTCGACCGTGCGCACGTAAGCGCCGGTCGGGTTGATGTCGCGCGGCACCGTCGGCGGTGCGTCCGGGACCATCTCGGTGACCAGGTTGCGAAACAGCGGATGGTCCAGACCATCCGACTGCCAGGTGTGCGGCACCGAGACTGTCTGCCAGTCCGACACATCGAAACCCTCGCGGTAGAACTCGCGGGGTACGTCCGCCGGACGGTCGGCCATCGACAGCCGCCAGGCACCGTCCAGAGATCGCATCCACGGCGAATCCTTGTTGCCGAGTCGCGCCGCCTCACCGTTGGCGTAGGGACGCAACTCGGCGTGCGGCGCTTCCTGATTCTCCTGCACCATCCGCGGATCGTCCAGGTAACGGTAGATATCGGAGGGTGCATCGGCCGCCGGACTCGCGGCGGCGACTCCACCGAGCGAGGCCAGCAGAACACCGACGACCGACAGGTTGACGAACCGGCGCACCGGCGGCACCTCCTACTCGAGCGACGCTTCGGACTTGTGTCAACGTTGTCACTTGTTCGAAAAGGTGTCAACGTTGTGCGTCAATGTCCGATGGTGACGGTCCTTGATGTTTCGTGGTCCAGGCAGTCCTGGGGGATCACGCACCGGCACTGCCGAGGATCCCGCCCGCCCGTTCTCCCGGGACCCGCTCAGACGACGCGGGGATATTGACTCCCTTGAACTTATGTGACAACGATGTCGCCATCGTCTTTCGCCGTTGACCCGGAGGTAACCCCGTGGCCTCGCTACTCCCCCGGCTGGCCGCCGCCGTGCTGCTGACAGCCGCCACCTTGGTCGTCGGTGTCAGCCCCGCCGACGCTGCCCCGGCGCCGGTCGACCTGGTGCGGCCATTCGTCGGCACCCAAAATTTTGGCAACACCTTCCCGGGTGCGAGCGCGCCGTTCGGGATGGTCCAGCTCAGTCCGGACACCGGCGGGCAGGGCGGGTACGACTATCAGCAGACGAGCATCTACGGCTTCAGCCAGACCCACCTATCCGGGGTCGGCTGCGGCGTTGCCGGCGAGTTGCCGATGATGCCGACGACGGGTGCCGTCGGCAGCGTCGACCCCCAGGTCTACGGCTCCGCGTACAGCCATGCCGACGAACAGGCGACACCGGGCTACTACCGGGTCGGCCTGGCGAAATACGGCGTGAACGCCGAACTGACCGCCACCGCGCGCACCGGCTGGCAGCGGTACACCTTTCCCGCGTCCGGTGCCGGGAACGTCCTGTTCAACACCGGCAAGGCCAACCAGAGCGTGTTGGATTCCGAAGTGCACATCGTCGGTGACCGCACGGTCGAGGGCCGGGTGCGCGCGGGCAACTTCTGCGCCGGCAAGGACGACCACACCGTCTACTTCTCGGCCAGCTTCGACCGGCCCTTCGCTTCCTTCGGCACCTGGCGCGGTTCGGCCCGCAGTGCAGGCGTCCGGGACGCGGCGGGCACCGGCGGGAACGGGGGCTGGGTCACCTTCGACCCGAGCGCCGACCGGGACGTCGTGGTGAAGGTGGCGCTCTCGTACACGGGACCGGATGGTGCGCGGAAGAATCTCACGGCTGAGACCGGCGGCTCGTACGACTTCGATGCCACCCGCGCCGCCCTGCGCGCAAGTTGGGCGCAGCAACTCGACGCCGTGCGGATCACCGGCGGCTCGGCCGACCGGCAGAGCGTTTTCTACACCGCGCTCTACCACTCGTTGCTGCACCCCAATCTCGCCGGGGACGTCGACGGGCGGTACATCGGCTTCGACGACAAGGTGCACACGGCGAGTGGCTACACGCCGTACCAGAATTTCTCGCTGTGGGACACCTACCGACCGCAGAACCAGTTGCTCGAGATGCTGACGCCGCAGGTCGCCCGCGACGTGGCGCTGTCGGTGCTGGCGATCGGGCGCGACGGCGGCTGGTTGCCGCGCTGGGCATTGGCCAACAGCGAGACCAACATCATGACCGGCGACCCGGTCACCCCGTTCCTGGTCGAAGCGTGGTCCAAGGGTCTGCTGGCCGGATACGAGCAGGAGGCGTACGCGCTGCTACGGTCCAACGCCCTGGGGAGGCCGCCGGCCGGCTCGCAGTACAACGGGCGCAGCGGCAACGGGTACTACAGCGACCGCGGCTTCATTCCGTCCGGACTGACGCTCGGCACGAACTGTGCGCACCAGGGCGGCGACAACGACTGCGCCCACCCTGCCTCGGCCACTCTCGAGTACGCCGCAGCGGACGCGTCGCTCGCCCTGATGGCCAGCGCGTTAGGCCGCGCCGACGACGCCCGGACGTTCACCGAACGCGGTCAGTGGTACCGCAACCTGTGGGACACCTCGATCAAACAGTTCCGGCCGCGGACCACCTCCGGGTCCTGGGTCACGCCGTACAACCCCGTCGACGCCGGCCACCAGTTCCACGAGGGCGGGGCCTACCAGTACCAGTGGCTGGTGCCGCAGGATCCGGCGGGGCTGCTGTCGCTGATGGGCGGCCGACAGCCGGGTGAGCAGCGACTCGACGACTTCTTCGCGTACCCGAAGCTGCTGGCCGATCCGGCCCGCACCGCCCGCACCGACTGGATCGCCAGCCCGTACGACTACTACAGCAAGGCAACCTACAACCCGAACAACGAGCCGGACCTGCTGGCCCCATACGTCTACCACTGGGTCGGCGCCCCAGCGAAGACCGCCACCGTGGTCCGCGCGGCGATGACCCTGTTCACCACGGGTCCAGACGGCATGACCGGCAACGACGACCTCGGCACGATGAGCGCCTGGTACGTCTTCTCCTCCCTTGGCCTCTACCCGACCATGAGCGGCGCGAACTTCCTGACCGTGAACAGCCCGCAGTTCCCCTCAGCCACCGTGCGCATCGGCGGATACGCCGACCGGCAGGGCGGCACCCTGACGATCACCGCGCCGGACGTCAGTGACACCCGCCGCTACGTGCAGTCCGTCCAGGTCAACGGGCGGGCGCACACCCCGAACTGGCTCACCTGGCAGACCATCGCGCGAGGCGGCACCATCGCGCATACCGTCGGCACGTCACCGTCGAGTTGGGGCACCGCCGTGGCCGACCAGCCGCCTTCGGTCAACACCGCGGCGTCGCAGACCTGCGCCGTGACCTCCGGCGCACAGTGCGGGATCGATCTCTCCGCCGTCCGGACCACGGACGGCACCGCCACCGTGGCGGCGACCGGAGAGGGCAACTTCGACGGCGGCGGCTGGAGCTATGACGCCGCGCTCCTTCCGCCGCCTGGCGCGGTGACCTGGGGCGGCGTGGTCTACAGCACGCCGCCGTCCGGGGGCACCGCCAAGAACTTCGTCCAGGCCGGCGGGCAAACCCTGCCGCTACCCACCGTCCGGCGCAGTACCCTGCGGTTCGTCGCCGCCGCCCACCATGGCCCGGTGACCGGCGCGGTAACCATCCGGTACACCGACGGCAGTACGGCCGCGGCCACGGTGACCGTC
Source organism: Micromonospora sp. NPDC005220 (assembly GCF_040607895.1). Classification (NCBI taxonomy): domain Bacteria; kingdom Bacillati; phylum Actinomycetota; class Actinomycetes; order Micromonosporales; family Micromonosporaceae; genus Micromonospora; species Micromonospora sp. NPDC005220. The sequence goes on along the minus strand of NZ_JBEXHP010000016.1, from coordinate 66,406 downwards.
CCAGACTGGTGCGGTCCCGCCGGTGACAGCACGACGGTGCTCGCCATGCCGCACCGAATCAAGGCCGGTCAAGGCCTCGACGGGCCGCCGGTCAACCTGTTCGGCGTGGCCGTCGCGCTGAACCCGGGCAAGGAACTGCGTTCGGTGACCCTCCCCGACGACCCACGGATCCAGCTGTACGCCCTCACTCTTCAATGACACCTGGAGCCTCCATGCGATCACGAGAAAGCCCCGAGTGCCTCGACGAGGTTGGCCACGGCACCACTAACAGCACCGTACTCAACCTCTCAACCGGCAACGGCGGCACCGAGCAAAGATGGTCCCGTAGCTGACCGACCGTCGGGTTCAACCGAACCACCGGGTGAGGAACGCCGTGCACCTCCGTCGGCGTTTCTCACCCACCCGACCCGGCACCTGATCGACGCCGACTCGAGTCGCTCATCTCCGGGACGAGACGGGAGGGATCGGCTACCCGATGGAACCTCAAGCGGCTCGACCCGCCTCGGGCTCGCCCCGGCCACTGGCCTGGTAGTCGTCGGACAGAACCCAAGAAGTAGCCAATCCTTCGGCTTCGTCGTCCATTCTTTCCGACCAACCCGGACTAGCGCCCAAAGCGTCACCACGTGATCACTGTGCGCAGTGGACTGCACGGCAAGCGACAGCCGGGGCAGCCCTCATTGGTGGGTCGGATCCCGGCGAGCAAGCCACCGCTGTAGCGCAGTGTGACGGCGAAGTGACGGGCGACGTCCGCCTCGGACGTCGAATGCCAATGGTCACGCTCCCAGGCGCCTCGGCACGTCTTTGCTGGTCGGCAGCAGGATGCCGATCAGGTACGTTGATTTCATCAATGTTTCGATCATCGCCTCTCGATGTTCTGGCCGCCGTGGTCGCTGCGCCCAAAGCGACTAGAGATCAGACATTTCGCCCATCACCGAGGAGACTGCGAGATGCCAAGGCGACCCGACCAGGCCACCGCGACCATCGCACTGGTGATTGAGGATCCAGCGAATCCCTTCTGGTCGGCCATCACACGGGGCGTGGTGGAGATCGCCCGGCGGCATCAGCGCGTACTGATCGTCGGCAGTACCGGGCTGAGCTTCGAGCAGGAATGCGACCTCCTGCGCGACCTGGTACGCCGGCAGGTTGACGGACTACTGGTGACGCCGACCGCTGATGACCATGCCGAGCTGCACAGGGAGTTGGCTCACCGCGCACCGATGGTCTTCATCGACCGCGCCCCGGCCGGGATTCTGACGGACTCGGTGATTTTGGACAACGTCGGTGGCGCACACCAGGCGGTACGTCACCTGTTGTCGCGCGGACACCGCCGGATCGGCTACATCGGCGGCGACCCGGCCGTGGGGACCGGGGCCGGACGCCGAGCCGGCTACCGTCGGGCGCTGGAGGAGGCCGGCCTGCCCTACGACCCAGCTCTGGTCAGTCTGAACGTCCACGGAGTAGCGGGGGCCCGGGACGCAGCAGCCAGATTGCTGGCCGGACCGGCGTCCGCGACCGCGATCTTCGCCGACAACAACCAGATCTGCCTCGGCGTCCTACAGATCGTCGACCAGCACGAGCCCGGGATCGACGTGGCCGGCTTCGACGATGTGGAGCTTGCCGACCTGCTGCCGCGCCCGGTGGCAATGGTCACCTACGACGGCGTCGAGCTGGGCCGGCGAGCGGCCGAGCTGCTCTTCCGGCGAATCCGTGGCAGCACCGAGCCCGTCGCCCAGGTGCTGCTGCCGACGACGCTGCAAATGCGCGGAGGACGATAGGCGCCCTCCCGCGCTTCGACCGCCCCGCGCTTGCCGCGCAGGGCGCCGTGACTCCACCAGCCCGCGACGGACCGACCGCCAGGTGCGGCATCGGTGCGATAATCCCTGCCATGAACGACGATCGATCGCCCGCCAGGCCGAGCCTCATACAGGTTGCCGCGCTGTCGGGGGTTTCGGTAAAGACCGCGTCCAGGGCGTTGGGCGGTGAGCCTCGCGTGGCCGCCGGCACCCGCGCGCGGGTGCAGCAGGCCGCCGACCAGCTCGGCTACCGACTCAACGGCGTCGCCCGCGAATTGCGTCGCGGCGCCAACACCTCCACGCTGGTGGGTTTGCTCACCGGCGACCTGGCCAACCCGTTCTACTCCCGGTTGGCCAGCGGGCTGGAACGCGAACTGCGCATCCACAGCTTTCAGGTGATCACCGCCAGCACGGACGAGGACCCGGAGTGGGAAAGCCTGCTTGTCGACACCCTGCTCGAGCGGCGGGTCCGGGCACTCGTGATCGCCTCGGCCGCGGCCGAGCACGGTCACCTCGCCTCCGAACACCGCCACGGCATCCCGTTTATCTTCGTGGACCGTCCTCCGGTCAACCTGACCGCGGACGCGGTCCTGCTGGACAACCACGACGGCGCGCGGCAAGCCGGCGCGCACCTGGTAGCGGCCGGGCACCGGCGCATCGGCGTGGTCGGGGACCTGTCCCGGCTGAGCACCCACCGCGACCGCGTGGCAGGGTTCGCCGAGGCGATGACAACCGCAGGCATAACAAACTGGGCTGAGTATCTGGTCGAGAACGCGCACGACATCACGGCAGCAGAACGGGCGGTACGCGAGCTGCTCGGCCGGACCCCTGCCCCGACCGCCTTGTTCACCACGAACAACCGGATCACCAACGGCGCGCTCCGGGCACTACGCGGCCACCGGGCACCGCCGGCACTAATCGGCTTCGACGACCTGGATCTCGGCGAGCTGCTGGGGGTCAGCGTCATCGCGCACGACACGGAGCACATGGGACAGCGGGCCGCTCAGCTGCTGTTGGACCGGATCAACGGCGATGTCGGCCCGGCTCGGCGCGCGGTGATCCCGACCCGGCTGCTGGCACGCGGTTCGGGCGAGCGTGCGCCGGCCGACCAGTTGGGCTGAGCAGCCCCGGCCGGCGGGGTGTGCGTTCGAGTAATCCACCATGCATTGACACACGTCAGCCGGAGGACTATCACATCATTTCGACGTTGTTCGATGACAACGTTGTCGTGGGAGTTGCCATCGCGCCCCCAAGGAGGACCCCCACCATGCTCCGATCAGGCCCGTCCCGTCTGCTCAGCCTGCTGGTCACCGCCGTCACCGGCACGTCCCTGCTCGTCGCCGTCGCCTCGCCCGGCGCGGCCGCACCCCTCAACCTGACCGGCTACGTCAACCCGTTCGTCGGCACCGACGACAGCAACGCCCCCAACCCCGTCGGGGGCGGCGCCGGCGGCAGCACCGTCCCCGGCCCGGTGCAGCCCTTCGGCATGGTCCAGCTCAGCCCGGACACGCCCACCGCCTCACCCTCGGGATACCGGTTCAGCGACACACAGATCGAAGAGTTCAGCCTCACCCATTTCAACGGTGCCGGCTGCTCCAACAACGAGGACCTCGGCATCCTTCCGATCACCGGGGCTATCGGCGCCTCGCCGGGCACCTCGTGGACGTCCTACCGCGCCACCCAGAACAAGACTCAGGAGCAGGCCCGACCCGGCTTCTACCAGGCCGTGCTCAGCAACTACGGCAACACCAGGGTAGAGGCGTCGGCCACCAAACGTACGGCTGCCCTGCGGTTGACCTACCCGTCCACCAACACGGCGCGCGTACTGGTCAACACCAGCCGCAGTGCGACCGGCAGCCGGAACGGCTCGATCTCGATCAACGGCTCCACCGTGACCGGCAGCGTCACCGGTGGTGGCTTCTGCGGCAACAGCAGGACCTACCAGATCTTCTATCGGATGGAGTTCGACCGCGCGCCCACCGGTGTCGGCACCTGGCTCGGCGGCACCGTCAGCGCGGGCTCCGCCAGTGCCAGCGGCACCAACTCCGGCGGATATCTGACCTTCGACACCGCCAGCAACCCGGTGGTGCAGGTCAAGGTCGGCATCTCGTTCGTCAGCCAGGCGGGCGCCCAGGCCAATCTCGCCAGCGAGCAGTCCGGCTTCGGGTTCGACACCGTCCGTGCCAACGCCGACGCGCAGTGGAACGCGATCCTCAACCGGGTGCAGGCTACCGGTGGCACCGCCACCGACCTGCAGAAGTTCTACACCGCGCTCTACCGCGTCTTCATCAACCCCAACGTGTCCAACGACGTCAACGGGCAGTACCGCGGCTTCGACAATGCCATCCACACGGCCAGCCACCCCGTGTACCAGAACTACTCCGGGTGGGACATCTACCGGTCATGGTCGGCGCTGATCGCGTTCATCGCACCCGTGGAGGCCGCCGACATCGCCAAGTCGATGGTGCTCGACGGCCAGCAGGGCGGCCTGCTGCCCAAATGGTCACACAACACCAACGAGACCTTCGTGATGAACGGCGATCCCGGCCCGATCATCGTGGACAGCCTCTACCAGTTCGGCGCTCGTGACTTCGACACCGCGGCGGCGCTGGCCCTGATGGAGAAGAGCTCCAACGGCGGGACCACCCAGGGCAACCCGATCCGCGGTCGGCAGAGTGGGTACGTGCAGCGGCAGTACATCGACGGTGACCCGTCCGATTCGCTGGAGTACTCGGCGAGTGACTTCGCCGTCGCCCAGTTTGCCCGGGCCCTGGGCGACACCGCGAAGTACAACACCCACATGACGCGTGCGCAGTGGTGGCGCAACGTCTTCAACACCGAGTCCGGCTACGTCCACCGGCGCAACGCCGACGGCACCTGGCCATGGCCGCTCGACCCGGCCAGCCAGTCCGGCTACACCGAGGGCAACGCCTCGCAGTACACCTGGATGGTCCCGTACAACTTCGCCGGCCTCATCAACCTGATGGGCGGCCGGCAGACAGCCATCCAGCGGTTGGACCACCATTTCACGCAGACGAACGGCGGGCAGTCGCAGCCGTTCTTCTATATCGGCAACGAGCCGGAGCACGGCGTGCCGTGGGCCTACCACTTCGCGGCGGCGCCGGCCGGCACCAGTGCCGCGGTCCGCCGGGTGATGAACGAGTCGTTCACCACCGGCGCGGGCGGCCTGCCCGGCAACGACGACCTCGGCGCCACCTCCGCGTGGTACGTGTGGTCGGCGCTGGGCATGTATCCCCCCACCCCGGGGGCAGACACGCTCGCGCTGCACGGTCCGCTCTTCCCCTCGATCCTGGTGGATCGACCGACCGGCGACGTCCAGATCAACGGCACCAACGCCGGGCAGGGCAACCAGTACGTGCAGAGTGTGTCGGTCAACGGCACGTCGACGCAGCGCACCTGGCTGCGGTACGGCGACATCGCCGCAGGGGCCACCCTCTCGTACAGCATGGGCAACTCGCCGTCGTCGTGGGGCACGAACCCGGCCAACGTGCCGCCGTCATTCACCGACGGGTCCACCCCGCCGCCCGCCGCACCGGACCTGGGCGCCAACCTGGCCGCCGGCAAGCCGGCCACCGGATCGGCACCGTGCGGCCCGACGGAGGGCCCGGAGAAGGCGTTCGACGGCAAGCTCGGCGGCACCAGCAAGTGGTGCTCCCTCGCGGCCGGCACCAAGTTCCTCCAGGTGGACCTGGGGTCCAACCAGAACATCGGGTCCTTCGTGGTGAAACACGCGGGGCTCGGCGGCGAGAACACCGGATGGAACACCAGTGCGTTCACCATCCAGACCAGCACCGACGGCACCACCTGGACGACGCGGACCGCGGTGTCCGGCAACCGCTCCAGCCGCACGTACCACCCGATCTCGGCGGTGGCCGCCCGCTACGTTCGGCTCAACGCCACGACGCCGGCCAACGACGGGAACGGCGCGGCCCGAATCGACGAGTTCGAGGTGTACGGCGGTAGCGGCCCGACCAACCTGGCGCTCAACCGGCCGGCCACCGCCGACTCCCAGTGCTCCAGCACGGAGGGGCCTGAGAAGGCCGTCAACGGCAGCACCTCCGGCGGCGCCTCCGACAAATGGTGCTCGCTGGGCGGCACCAAGTTCCTCCGCATCGACCTGGGCGCCAGCCGCTCCATCCAGTCCGTCACGGTGCACCACGCGGGGGCGGGCGGCGAGGATAGCGCCTGGAACACCCGGGACTTCGATCTCCAGGTGTCTGCCGACGGCTCCGCCTGGACGACCGCGGCGCAGGTACGGGGCAACACGACCAACGTCAGCAACCACCCGCTGGCCGTCATCGGCAGGTATGTGCGACTGAACGTCCTCACCCCGACGCAGACCACCGATCAGGCGGCCCGTGTCTACGAGATCGAGGTCTACGGCAGCTGACGCATCCGGGCGGCCGTCCGAGTCGGACGGCCGCCCAACCTCCAGCTTTGCCCGCGGGAGCCTGAATGCCGTTGCGAACCGCACGGCGCGCAGCTCACCGCGTTGAGTAAACCTTGTCATTAGATTGACAGATCTCTATCGCGAGTTCAGAATCTGGCTCAGAGAGCGCTCTCTCCCCCGTCCCGATACCCCTCGCCACCGCCGATCCGCGGTCGACGCGTGGCTGGGGGCATGGAAGGAATCCCATGAAACGTGCACCAAAAATGCTGGGCGTCGCCGCCGCAGCAATCACCCTGCTCGGTCTCACACCGACCATCGGCCACGCCGACGCGCGGCCGGCTCCGCCAACCGCGCCAAGCGCGACGCCCGCCCTGGACATGGCACCAGGAATGGTTGCCGCCATGCGGCGGGATCTGCACCTCACCGACGCCCAGATCGCCAAGCGGGTGCGGACCGAGGCGGCAGCGCCGACGGTCGAGAGTGGGTTGCGCGAACGGCTCGGCTCGTCGTTCGCCGGCGCCTGGATCCCAGATGGCGGCGACCGCCTGACGGTCGCGGTCACCGACCCCTCGGCCATCGCCACGGTACGCGCCGCGGGCGCCGATGCCACGGTGGTCCCTCACGGCGAGCGGCAGCTCAACGCCACAATGAAGGCCCTCGACCGGCGTAGCGCCAAGGCCGGCAGGGATATCTACGGCTGGCGCGTCGACGTCATGAGCAACCGTGTCGTCGTGCTGGCGGAGCGCGGTGGCGCGCCGGCCGCCAGGGCATTCGCCAGAGACAGCGGCGTCGCTGTCGACGCCATCGCGGTCGTCGAGTCCCCCGAGGCGCCTCGGCCCCTGTACGACATTCGTGGCGGCGACCAGTACGTCATCAACGGCAACACGCTCTGCTCCGTCGGTTTCGCGGTCGTCGGCGGCTTCGTCAGCGCCGGGCACTGTGGTGGCACCGGCAGCCCAACGCTCGGCTACAACAACGTCTCGCAGGGCAGTTTCGCCGGCTCGTCCTTCCCCGGCAACGACTACGCGTGGATCCGTACCAACAGCTCGTGGACACCGCAGCCGTGGGTCAACAACTACTCCGGCGGCAACGTCACCGTGGCGGGTTCGCAGGACGCCGCGATCGGCAGTTCGGTATGTCGTTCGGGTCGTACCACCGGCTGGCGCTGCGGCACGATCCTGGGCCGCGACGAGACGATCAATTATGCACAGGGCGCTGTCTCCGGACTGAGCCGCAGCAACGCCTGCGCCGAAGGCGGCGACTCGGGCGGCTCGTGGATCTCGGGGAACCAGGCTCAGGGGGTCACCTCGGGCGGTACCGGCAACTGCAGCTCGGGCGGCACGATGTGGTTCCAGCCGGTCAACGAGATTCTCAACGCGTACGGGCTCAGCCTGGTCACCAGTGGCGGTGGCGGTGGCGGGAACACCCGGTTGATCAGTAACTGGAACAACAAGTGCATCGACGTACCCGGGCTCAACTTCTCCGACGGTGTGCCGTTGCAGACCTGGTCCTGCAACGGGACCGCCGCGCAGGCCTGGACGTTCACCGGCGGAACGCTGCGGGCCCAGAACAACAAGTGCATGGACGTCAACGGCGGTTCCACCGCCAACGGTGCGACGATCCAGCTCTGGTCCTGCAACGGAACCGGCGCCCAGCAGTTCGTTCTCTCGGCCGCCGGCGATCTGGTGAACCCGCAGGCCAACAAGTGCGTCGACATCGACGGCTGGAACGGCAACGACGGGGCGCGGTTGATCCTCTGGGACTGCGCCGGCACCGCCAACCAGAAATGGCACGTCGGCTGAGCCGACCGGCGGCACCGCCGTCGGTGGCCGGTCCTCACCCCGTGCCCTGACACCAGGATCCGCAGGGAGCCCGCTCGCGCTTGGTGACAACGTTGACATACGGCGCGGGCGGGCTCCCACCCACCACCACCCTGAAGGAGTAACACCTGATGTCCCCTGCGCAACACAGACCGAGACTCCGCCGTCTCAGCGTCCTGGCCGCATCCCTGCTGCTCGTGACGATGGCCTACGTCATCAGCGCGCCACCGGCGAGCGCCGCCACCACGACGGTCAACGTGAACGGAAGCATCGTCGGCCGGACGTTCGACGGGGTCGGTGCGATCAGCGGCGGAGGCGGCAACTCCCGGCTGCTGATCGACTATCCGGAACCCCAGCGCTCGCAGATCCTCGACTACCTGTTCAAGCCGAACTACGGCGCCGCAGTGCAGCTGCTGAAGCTGGAGATCGGCGGCGATGCCAACTCCACCGACGGCGCGGAGCCGAGTCACCAGCACGTACGCGGTGACATCAACTGCAACGTCGGCTACGAGTTCTGGCTCGGCGAGCAGGCGGTCGCGCGTAACCCCAACATCAAATTGGTCGCGCTGCCGTGGACGGCACCCGGCTGGATCGGAAACCACAATTTCTGGTCCCAAGACATGATCGACTACGACATCTCGTGGCTGAACTGCGCCCGGCAGCACGGACTCAGTATCAACTATCTCGGCGGCTGGAACGAGCGCGGCCACGACAGCGGCTGGTACAAGAACCTGCGCTCGTCGCTGAACGCGGCCGGGTACGGCTCGGTGCAGATCGTCGGGGACGACAGCGGCTGGGGTATGGCCGACGAGTTCGCGAACGACCCGACACTGCGCAACGCGGTGGGCGTGCTCGGTAACCACTACGTGTGCGGCTATCTGTCGCAGGCGGAGTCCTGCTCCACCACACAGAACGCACGAAGTTCGGGGAAACCCCTGTGGGCCAGCGAGTTCGGCTCACAGGATGACAACGACGGAGTCGTCCCGTACATCCGCACGGTCAACCGCGGCTACCTGGACGCGGAGATCACCGGCTACATGAACTGGCCGCTGATCGCCGCCATCACCCCCAACCTACCCTACGCGACAGTAGGTCTGATGGACGCCGGCTCGCCGTGGTCCGGGTCGTACCGGGTGGGCAAGAACCTGTGGGCCAACGCCCACTACGCCCAGTTCACGCAGCCCGGCTGGCGCTACCTGAACAGCTCGGCCAGCGGCTACCTCGGCGGCAACCGGGCCAACGGCAGTTACGTGAGCCTGAAGTCCCCGAACAACACCGACTACTCCACCATCTACGAGACCAGCGGCACGACCTCCACCCAAACGGTGAACGTGACCGTCTCCGGTGGACTGAGCACCGGAACCGTGCGCGTCTGGTCCACCGACATGGGCTCGTCGAACCCGGCGAGCCACTTCGCCAGGCAGGCCGACATCACCCCGTCGAACGGGTCCTACTCGCTCACCATGCAGCCCAACCGGATCTACACGCTCACCACAACCACCGGCCAGGGCAAGGGCACGGCTACCAGCCCTGCGACCAGGGCGCTGGCCCTGCCATACACGGACAACTTCGACAGCTACCCCAACCGGGGCATGGCGAAGTACTTCCAAACCATGCAGGGCGCCTACGAGGTACGCGACTGCGCGGCCGGTCGCTCCGGCCGGTGCCTGCAGCAGGTGGCGCCGGTCCAGCCGATCAACTGGCAGGACGACAGTGAGGCCTTCGGCCTCGTCGGCGACACGTCCTGGAGCAACTACACCGTCAGCACCGACGTCAACATGCAGCAGGCAGGTACCGTCACTTTGCTCGGGCGGGCCAACACCCAACTCCGCCCGCAGAACCGGCAGGCGGCCTACCAGCTGCGGATCAGCAACACCGGCAGCTGGTCCATCGCCAAGCACACCACCAGCAACACGACGACCACGTTGGCCTCGGGCACCCGTAGCGCGTTGGGCCTGAACACCTGGCACAACATCAAGCTCGGCTTCTCCGGCACCCAAATCACCGCCACCCTCGACGGCGCCACCCTCGGCACCGTCAACGACGCCTCGTACGGCGCCGGACAGGTCGGCATCGGCGTCGTGGGTTACCAGACCAACCAGTTCGACAACCTGACGGTCACCCCCAACGGCCCGGGCGACGGCAACGTTGGTGGTGTGCTGCGGGGTCAGGAGTCGGGGCGGTGCGTCGACGTTCCCGGCGCAAGCCAGACCAACGGCACCGTGGTCGCGCTCTGGGACTGCAACGGCGGCACCAACCAGTCCTGGACCGCCGCCGCGTCCCGGCAACTGACCGTCTACGGCAACAAGTGCCTCGACGTCAACGGCGCAGGCACCACCGACGGCACCGCCGTGCAGATCTACGACTGCAGCGGCGGCACCAACCAACAATGGAACGTCAACCCCGACGGCACCATCGTGGGCGTCGGCTCCGGCAAATGCCTGGACGCCACCGCCCACGGCACCGCCAACGGCACGCTGCTGCAGATCTGGACCTGCACCGGCGGCCCGAACCAGAGATGGTCACGAAGCTGACCAACCCCGAATAGCAGCCGAACCCCCAACCGCGGGCTGGTCCGCTACCCACCCACACGCGACACGTAGCGGACCAGCCCAGCCGAGCACCTGACGTCCAGCTCTTCAGGATCGGGCAACTGGCGCCTGACCTGACGACCGCTGGTCGACGATCATTCGTCGACCAGCGGTCGTCAGGTGAGGGGTCTCCGTCGACGTTACGACAGGGACACAGAAGACGAGGGTTGATTGACAGTCATGCCTCCACGTAGGAGGGTCGTCCGGCAGGTGCGACAACGATGTCATCAACTCAATACTGGAGGAATTATGAGCTTTACCCGACGGGCCGCGGTGGCCCTCGTTGGCGTCGCCGCCCTGCTGTCGACAGCAGCCTGCGGCGGTGACGACGGCGGCGGCGCCGATTCGAAGAACGTCGAGGTGTTCACCTGGTGGTCCGACGGCGGCGAGAAGGCCGGGCTGGACGGTCTGGTGAGCCGGTTCAACACCGACTGTGCGGGTCAGACGTTCCAGAACGGTGCCGTCGCCGGCGGTGCCGGCGCCAACGCGAAGTCGGTTCTCGCCTCGCGGCTGCAGCAGGGCGATCCGCCGGACACCTTCCAGGCGCACGCCGGTGCGGAACTGCTCGATTACATCGACGCTGGGCAGATCGAGGACATCAGTGCCAACTACGACACGTGGGGCCTCAAGGCGGCCTTCCCGCCCGGCCTGATCAGCAACCTCACCGTCGACGGCAAGATCTACTCGGTGCCAGCGAATATACACCGAGCCAACGTGGTGTGGTCCAACAAGAAGGTCCTCGCGGAAGCCGGCGTTACCACCGACCCCAAGACCCTGGTCGAGTTCTTCGCCGCTCTGGACAAGGTCAGAGCGGCTGGCGTCAAGGCGCCGCTCGCCGTTGGTAAGGACTGGACTCAGCTCATGCTCTTCGAGTCGGTTCTGATCAGTAATCTGGGCGCGGAAAAGTTCACCGGGCTGTGGAATGGCAGCACCGACTGGAACGGCGCCGACGTCACCACGTCAATCAACGACTTCAAGCGGCTGCTGACCTATACCAACTCCGACCGCGACGCCCTCGACTGGACCGACGCGGAAAAGCTCGTCATGGACGGCAAAGCTGCCTACCAGTTGATGGGTGACTGGGAGGCCGCCGACCTCGACGCCAAGGGATTCACCGACTACGGCTACCTCACCTTCCCCGGCAACGGCAGCACGTTCCAGTGGCTGGCCGACTCGTTCGTACTGCCCAAGGGCGCCAAGAACGCGGGCGGCACCGAGTGCTGGCTCAAGACGGTCGGCAGCGCTGAGGGACAGAAGGCTTTCAACACCAAGAAGGGGTCCATCCCGGCGCGTACGGACGCCGTGCCTGCTGACTACCCGAAGTACCAGCAGTCCGCCATGGCCGACTGGAAGTCGGCCACCCAAGTTCCGTCCTGCGCCCATGGCGCGGCCTGCTCCCAGGGTTGGCAGGGTGCGGCCAACTCCGCTCTCGGTGCGTTCTCCACGAAGCAGGACGTCGCCAGCCTCCAGAAGGCTCTGGCATCCGCCGCTGGTCAGTTCACCAAGAAGTAAGCCATCGCTCAAGGGCGGGACGACTGAGGTCGTCCCGCCCTTGAGCTCGCGCCGCGGAAGGATCTGATGCGTAAAATCCGGCAATGGGGACCAGGCCTGCTGCTGATCTCCCCTTCATTGATCCTGCTCGCCGTCTTCGTCTACGGGTTGATCGCCTGGACCATCAAGGTGTCGGTCTCCGACGAGCACAACGCCCGTGGGTCGAAGGGTTTCGTCGGGCTGCAGAATTACACGGACCTGTTCACCAATGACATCAACGGCCGGTTCATGCACTCACTGAAGAACCTGCTGATTTTCACCGCAGTGTTCATGGTCGGAACGATGCTGCTTGGTCTGCTGTGGGCGTTCCTGCTGGAGCGCGGCGTCCGCGGTGAGGGATTCTTCCGGACCGTCTATCTGTTCCCCATGGCGGTCTCGTTCATCGCCTCCGGGGTGGTGTGGCGCTGGCTGATGAACCCCGGCACCGGTGACAACGCAGGCGGCCTCAACCGTGTCTTCGGCGGGCTGCACCTGAGCTTCCTGGAGAACACCTGGTGGACCAACCCGGACTGGGGCATGGCGGCGATGGCCCTGCCGGCCATCTGGCAGCTCTCCGGGTATGTGATGGCGCTGTTCCTGGCCGGCTTCCGCGGCATTCCACAGGAGCTGCGGGAGGCCGCAGCAATGGACGGCGCAAGTACCTACCGGCTCTACCGCAATGTGATCTTCCCGCAACTCACCCCGGTAGCGCTGTCCGCGCTGATCATCGTCGGGCACATGTCGATGAAGATGTTCGACCTGATCATGAGCGTGTCCGGCGCGCAATGGCTCACCGAGGTGCCCGCCGTCTACGTCTGGCAAGCACTGCTGACCAGCGACTACGCCAAGAGCGCGGCGATCTCCGTGATCCTGCTGGTGCTCGTGGCGCTGGTCATTGTCCCGTACCTCATCTACACCAACCGGGTGGAGCGCCGAGCGTGACCACGACTCGTATTCCCGCATCACCGGCAACGATCGGCCGAGTCTCCCCACCGCCTGCGCGGCGGCGGCCCAACACGCGCGGCTCCATGGCGGGCCGTCTGATCAAGTATTCTCTGGCATTCTTCTTCCTGGCGGTCGTGCTGATGCCGGCCTACGTACTGATCGTTACGAGCTTCAAGTCCGGCTCGGAGATCGGTGTGACCGGCCAGTGGAATCTGCCGGAGCACTGGACGGTCGCGTCCTGGGGAAAGGCATGGACGGCGTTGCGACCGTCGTTCATCCGAACACTGGAGCTGGCCATTCCCGTCGCGGTGATCTCGTCAATCGTTGGAGCGGCCAACGGGTTCGTGCTCTCCCGCTGGCGATTCCCGGGCGCCGACGTCATCTTCACCTTCATCCTGTTCGGAATGTTCATTCCGTACCAGGCGGTCATGATCCCGCTGCGGGAGATCGTCACGACGATCGGCATCCAGCCGGGCATCCCGACCCTGATCTTCGTGCACTGCGTCTACGGCATCCCGATCTGCACGCTGATTTTTCGGAACTACTACGCCACCACGGTCCCGGAGGAGCTCATCGAGGCCGGGAGGGTGGACGGCGCCGACCTGCTGCGCACGTTCTGGTCGATCATCCTCCCGGTCTCGATCCCCGGCTTCGTGGTGACGGTCATCTGGCAGTTCACCTCGGCGTGGAACGACTACCTCTTCGCGATCTTCCTGTCCAACACCCGCAACGGCCCGATCACCATCGCGTTGAACGCGCTCGCCGGAGCCCAGTCACCGGACTACGCCGCCTCGATGGCCGGTGCCCTCATCACGTCGCTGCCCACCCTGCTGGTCTACGTCCTGCTCGGCCGATGGTTCATCAGTGGCCTGATGGCGGGCTCCGTCAAAAGCTGAAAACCAGCTCCCGAGGCGTTGGCACGGGACCCGAGACAGGCGGTGCGGACCAGTTCACTCAGAGGCTGTGCGATGACCTTGCGTCTCCGTACGAGATCTTGCCGTGCCTGTTGAACGGCTCGCCGCGCGCTGGGCCCAGCCGAACCAGCGGCGCGGGTCCGCCGTGGCCGAACTTTTGCTCGATGGAGCAGAAGTTGACTCCGTTTCCCCAAAACATCTAGACATCTGAATGAAACAATCATAGATTTGCCTCGCCAGGCAGCGGCGTGCCAGGCCAACTACCCCAAGGTGACATCGTTGTCAGCGGTTGCCCTGACACGTCGTTGGCGGATGCCGTGTCGGCGATCGTGCGTCGTTGTCCCGTGTCCACTGGAGGCAAAGTGTTCGCACCGTCCCGACGAGCGCGCCTACCCATGGCGGGTGCGCTCATCGCTGCACTCGCCAGTGCCAGCCTGTGGTTGCCCACTGCGGCCACGGCCGCACCCGCAGCTCCACCACCACAGGAGCCCGGCGTCACACTTCGGATCTTCGACCTGCAGACCTCGCTGAGCAGCCTCTGCACGCTGAAGCCGGCACAGACCCCGAACATCGACAAGCTCATGTCAACGGTCAACTGGACGACGGCAGCCGAGTTCGGACTTGAGGACAACTTCCTGGCCCAGGTCCTCGGCAACGTCAACATCCCCCAAGCCGGCAACTACACATTCCGCTTGACCAGCGACGACGGCTCACGTCTGCTGATCGACGACACGCTGGTGATCAACCACGACGGCCTGCACGGACCGACCCCGAAAGACGGCTCCATCAACCTCACCACCGGCTATCACTCGTTGCGCATCGAGCACTTCGAGGCGACCGCCGGACAGCAACTGACCCTGCAGTGGCAGACGCCGGGCTCGACGTCGTTCGTGAACGTGCCCAACTCGGTGCTGAGCACCGACGCCGGCGTCGTGCGGGTGACCGCTCCGGGCCGCAAGGAGTGCGAAGCCACCGGCGACTCGCCGGGCGACGGGCTGCCGTTGACCTCGGTGCACCCAAATTTCTCGCTGACCAATCTGCGACCCAACGGCTTCCAACCGAAGGTCACCGGGATGGACTGGCTGCCCGACGGCCGGCTGGTCGTCTCCACCTGGGGCGGCAATGACCAGTCGGGCTCCTCGCAGGCCGGTGAGGTCTACATCCTCTCCAACACGGGTGGTAGCACCTCACCCGGGAACGTGACGACCAAGCGGATCGGCAGCAACCTCAAGGAGCCGATGGGCCTCAAGGTCGTCGACGGCGTCGTCTACGTCACGGAGAAGGCACGGCTGACCAGACTGGCCGACACCAACGGCGACGAGGTCGCCGACCAGTACCAAACCGTCGCGACCTGGCCCTACGGCGGCGGCTTCCACGAGTTCGCCTTCGGCCTGCTCTACCAGGATGGGTTCTTCTACGCGAACCTGTCGGTGGGCATCGACTACGGAGGCAACACCACGAATCCGCAGACGGCCCCCAACCGTGGCACCACTATCAAGGTGAACAAGGACACCGGTGCGGTGTCGTACGTGGCGGGTGGACTGCGGACGCCGCACGGCATCGGTTGGGGGCCTGAGAACGGCATCTTCGTCACCGACAACCAGGGTGGTTGGCAGCCAGCGTCGAAGCTGGTGCACATCAAGCAGGGCCGATTCTTCAACCACTACCTCAACCCCGCGGGACCGTTCGACAACGCGCCGGTGACTCAGCCGGTGCTCTGGATGCCGCAGAACGAGATCGGCAACTCGCCGAGCACGCCGCTGCTGATGCCGAGCGGCACCTACGCCGGGCAGTTCGTAATCGGTGACGTCACCTACGGCGGCCTGCAGCGGGGCTTCGTCGAAAAGGTCAACGGTGAGTACCAGGGTGCGCTGTTCCGTCTCACCCAGGGCCTGGAGGCCGGTGTCTCGGAGGTCAACCGCGGACCGGACGGCGCCATCTACGTAGGCGGGCTCGGGGCCGGCGGTAACTGGGGCCAGTCCGGCAAGTTGAACTACGGGTTGCAGAAGCTGACCCCGAACGGCGGTAACGCCTTCGACATGCTGGCCATGCGGGCCCTGCCCAACGGATTCGAGATCGAGTATACCCAGCCGCTGTCCGCGGCGACCGCCACCGCTCTCGCGACCAAGTACCGGGTAAAGCAGTGGCGCTACGTTCCAACGGCGGCCTACGGCGGGCCGAAGATCGACGAGGAGACCTTGTCGGTGTCCTCGGCGAGTTTGTCGGCCGACGGCAAGAAGGTCACGCTCGCGATCAACGGCCTGAAGCCCGGCCGGGTGGTGCACATCCGCTCGCCGAAGCCGTTCGCGGCGAGCAACGGTCAGTCGCTCTGGAGCACCGAGGTCTGGTACACGCTGAACGCGATCCCCGGTCAGGCCGTCGCCACCAACCTCGCCCTCGGCAAGCCGGCAACCGCCGACAGCTCCTGCGCCACCGCGGAAGGCCCGGCCAAGGCGGTCAACGGCACCATCAACGCCGGCAACACCGACAAATGGTGTTCGCTCGGCATTAACAAGTGGCTGCAGGTGGACCTCGGCTCCCCGCAGAACATCAACAAATTGGTGGTCCAGCACGCCGGCGCTGGCGGTGAGGACGCCGCCTGGAACACCCGCGACTTCAACCTCCAGGTCAGCACCAACGGCACCTCCTGGACAACGGTCGCGACCGTCACCGGCAACACGGCCAACACCACCACGCACACCATCGCCGCCAGCCAGGCCCGCTACGTCCGGATCAACGTCACCAACGGTGGCACCTCCGGCAATGGCGCGGCCCGGATCTACGAGTTCGAGGTCTACGGGGGTTCCGCCCCACCGGCCGGCAACATCGCCCTGAACAAGCCGGCAACCGCGGACAGCTCCTGCTCGGCCGCCGAGGGCCCGGCCCAGGCGGTCAACGGCAGCGTCAGCGGGGGCAACACCGACAAGTGGTGTTCCCTGGGCGCCACCAAGTGGCTACAGGTCGACCTCGGCTCCAGCCAGAGTGTGAGCCGCTTCGTCGTCAAGCACGCCGGCGCCGGCGGCGAGGACGCCGCCTGGAACACCCGCGACTTCAACCTCCAGGTCAGCACCAACGGCACCTCCTGGACAACGGTCGCGAACGTCGCCGGCAACACCGCCAGCACCACCACCCACGACATCACCACCACGCAGGCCAGGTACGCCCGGATCAACGTCACGGCGGCCACGAGCACCACTGACACCGCCGCCCGAATCTACGAGTTCGAGGTGTACGGCGCAGCCGGCCGGTTGACCTTGTTCGACGGGTCCAACCTGAACAACTTCCAGCAGGCCAACGGCAGCCCGGCCACCTGGCCGCTCGCCGGAGGCGGAATGGAGGTTCTGGGCGGCGATATCAAGAGCAAGCAGGCATTCGGCGACTTCAAGCTGCACGTCGAGTTCTGGCTGCCGAACCTGCCGCCCGAGATCACCGGCCAGGCCCGCGCCAACAGCGGGATCTATTTGCAGGACCGCTACGAGCTGCAGGTCCTGGACTCCTTCGGAGACACCACCCCCGCCAACAACGAGGGCGGTGCCATCTACGAGAAACTGGCCCCGTCGGTGAACGCCGCCACCGCCCCGCAGACCTGGCAGACCTACGACGTCACTTTCCGCGCCGCCCGGTTCAACGCCTCCGGAGCCAAGACGGAGAACGCCCGAGTCACGGTCGTGTGGAACGGCGTCACCATCCACAACAACGCCCAGATCAACGGGTCCACCGGCAACGGCGCGGCGGAGGGCCCCTCCGCGGGACCGATCCGTCTGCAGGACCACGGTGACCCTGGCGCCAACATCGTCTACCGCAACATCTGGGTTGAACCGATCATCTGATCCATCGAGGGCGGGAGGAGCGGGGCGGCGCCCCTCCTCCCGCCCGCTAGTCCGCATGCGGCACGGGCAGAGCGAGCGTGGTCGCCGAGGTGTGGAGGCAGGCCGCGTGCGCCGCCAGGGCCGGTGCCGGCCCTACCCGCTCCTGGAGATCCTTGCGCTGATCCCCGAACGACAACAACGGCGTCTTGTGCAGTCCTGGTCAACGGCCAAACAGCTACGGTTCAAGACCGAGCCGAAGCATGCGGTGGTGCAGGCGCACCACCTCCTCCTGGTCGGTGAGCTGACGCAATGCGAGCCAGGCGGCCCCGACCGCCGCGTCCCTGGCGGTCGCGATCGGACCGGCAAGGGTGGCCAGGACCGCCGCTCGCACCGAGGTGGTCTCGGTCAGAAGGCTGCCGGCGAGCACGACGGGTCCGTCCGGCGGGCCCACCTTTCCGAGCGTGGCGACCAGGCGAGCGGCGGCCTCGGCGGTCAGACGCTCGGCGAGGGCGTCGCCGGCCATGGCGCCCGCACAGACCAGGGGTGCCAGCGCGGCGAATACCGCGGGCTGCTGGCGGCCGGCCCAGCGCACGAGCTCGTCGCAGCTGGTCACGCCGGCCTGCGCCGCGATCGTGGCAGCCAGCCCGGGGTCCACGGCGGGACCCGACCAGGCCCGGGCGATCGAGCGAACCGCCTGCAGGCCCAGCCACATGCCCGAGCCTTCGTCGCCCAGCAGCCAGCCGAGGCCGTCGGCGGTACGGCTGACGCGCCAGTCGTCGATTCGGGCGGCAACCGCGCCGGTGCCGGCGATGAGCACCGCTCCCGAGGGCGCCGACGTGCCTGCCGCGAAGGCCGTCACCGCGTCTCCGACCATGGTGACCGGGCAGGTCAGTCCGCATCGGGCCCATTCGACGGTGAAGGCCGTCGTGATCCCTGGGTCCGCCATGATGCCCGCGCCGGCGATGCCTGCGACGCCGCTGCGCACGGATGCAGGGTCGTGCTCCCCCAGGGCCTCGCGCACCGCCGCGCCGATCGAGCGAGCAGCCGCCGGCCCCGCGGCCGTCGGGTTGCCCGGACCGGCCGAGCCGCGCCCCACCACGGTGCCGTCCCGGGTCGCCACGACTGCCCGGGACGCCGTGCCGCCGGCGTCAACACCCAGTACCAGCATCATGACGCCGATCGAAGCATAGAAACTTTTTGTTGACTAGACGTCTGCGTGGTCGTAATTTTCATGTCCACAGCTATTCGATGAAAAGGACGATCACTAGTGACGGGTGAGAGTGGCGGGCTGCTGGTGCGGCTGCGCATGGAGGGGCCGACCATGCCGGAGGCCCTGGCGAAGATCGCCGAGGCCATCCTCGACGATCCGGAGACGGCGGCGCACGCCAGCATCGTCGACCTGGCCGAACGATCCGGGACCTCCACCGCGACGGTCACCCGCTTCAGCCGAGCGCTCGGCTTCAAGGGATACGCCAATCTGCGGGTGGCCGTCGCGACCGAGACCGGGCGGGCCGAGCAGGCACGCTGGGAAATCGATATCTCCGGGGACATCGCACCTGAGGATTCGATCGGCAGCGTCCTCGACCTGATCACCGCCGCCGACACCCGGGCCATCCAGGCGACCGCGTCCGGCCTGGACACCGCGGCGGTCGAACGGGTGGCGGCGGCGATCGCCTCCGCCGGCCGGGTGGAGATCTTCGGGCTGGGCAGCAGCGGCACCGCGGGCAGCGAGATGGCGTTCCGGCTCGAACGCATCCGCATCCCGGTGCGGTACCGCGCCGAGACGCACGCCGCCCTCACCAACGCCGCGCTGCTCGCGCCGGGTGACGTCGCGATCAGCCTGTCGCACTCCGGTCGGACCCGGGAGGCGATCGAGATGCTCGCCGAGGCCGCCGATCATGGTGCGCTGACCGTGGCGGTCACCTCGTTCGCCCGTTCACCGCTGGCCGAGGTCGCCGACGTCGTCCTCACCACCTCGGTGCACGAGACCACGTTCCGGCTCGCGGCCCTCTCCGCGCTGCACTCGCAGCTGCTGATCCTCGACCTCATCTACGTCGCGG
Source organism: Micromonospora sp. NPDC005220 (assembly GCF_040607895.1). NCBI lineage: Bacteria > Bacillati > Actinomycetota > Actinomycetes > Micromonosporales > Micromonosporaceae > Micromonospora > Micromonospora sp. NPDC005220. The sequence goes on along the minus strand of NZ_JBEXHP010000016.1, from coordinate 46,533 downwards.
TCGCGCAACGCACCTACGAACGCACCGCCGAAGCGCTCGAACTCACCGTGCGGGCCGTCGACGCACACCGGATGCCGGACACCAATGCGAACCGCAAGCGAGCACGGAGGGAAAAGCCGCTGTGACGATCACAAGCGCGGACTATGTCGAGGTCATCAGCAAGGCCATCGAACGCGTCGGCACCACCCAGGACGACCGGGTGGCGAAAGCCGCCGATCTGCTGACGGCGACACTGCAGGCCGGCGGGGTGATCCAGGCGTTCGGCTGCGGACACTCCGAGGCTCTCGCCATGGAGATCGCCGGTCGGGCCGGCGGCCTCGTGCCGACCAACAAGATCGCTCTACGCGACATCGTGCTATACGGCGGCGAGCCGACGAGCGTGCTCAGCGACCCACAACTCGAGCGCACCCCCGGTGTCGCGCACCGCCTCTACGCGCTCGCCCCGATCAAGCCCGACGACGCGTTCGTCATCGCCTCCAACTCCGGCGTCAACGGCGCCGTGGTGGAGATGGCACACCTGGTGAAACAGCGCGGGCACGCGCTGGTCGCGATCACGTCGGTGAAGCACTCCGCCCGTGTCGAATCGCGGCACGACAGCGGGCTCAAACTCGCCGACCTCGCCGACGTCGTGCTCGACAACGGAGCCCCGTACGGCGACGCGTCCCTCGACTACGGCGACGGCGCGGTCGGCGCCGTCTCGTCGATCACCGCGGCTCTGCTCGCCCAGCAGATCGTCACCGAGGTGGTGGCGCGGCTGCTGGCGCTCAAGGTCACCCCGCCGGTCTACCTGTCCGACAACGTGCCGGGCGGGCGTGAGCACAACAAACACATCGAAGAGCGGTACGCCGGTCGCATCCGGCGTACCGCATAGGGAAAAGGCCCAGCTGATGAACCGTTCACCCCTGTCAGGACCGTACCCCAATAGACGAACCGTGTTACGCGCGGCGGTGACCGCCGGTGTCGCGCTACCCCTGCTGAGTGCTTGCGTGACCGGGGGCGACGACGACTCGGATCCGGCAGCCGGCAACACCGGCACCAAGAGCGCCGACAACCCCCTGGGCGTCAAGGCGGACGCACCCCTCGAGGTCGTGATCTTCAAGGGCGGGTACGGCGACGATTACGGCAAGCGCGCCGGAACGCTCTACACCCAAAAGTACGCGGGCGCCAAGATCGACCATCAGGGCATCCAGAAGATCGGCGAGGCACTGCAACCCCGGTTCGTCGCGAACACCCCGCCGGACGTCGTGGACAACACCGGCGCGAACCGCCTCGACATCGCCACGCTGGTCTCCGCCAAGCAGGTCAGCGATCTGCGTCAACTGCTCGACGCTCCCGCCTACGACGACCCGGGCAAGACGGTGCGCGACACGCTGCTGCCCGGTGTGGTCGACGACGGCACGTTCGACACGGTGCCGCGGACGCTCAACTTCACCTACACCGTCTGGGGTCTCTGGTACTCGAAACCACTCTTCGCCGCGAAGGGCTGGACGTACCCGAAAACCTGGGACGACATGCTCGCGCTCTGCGCGACCATCAAGGCCGCCGGCGTCGCGCCCTGGACGTACCAGGGAAAGTACCCGGAGTACATCAACGATCCACTGCTCGGCATGGCCGCCAAGATCGGCGGACCGACGCTGATCAAGGCAGTGGACAACCTCGAGCCGAACGCGTGGAAGGCGCCAGCTCTGATAAGCGCGGCCGAGGCGTTCGCGGAACTGGCCGGCAAGGGCTACATCATGTCCGGCTCCGAGGCGCTGTCCCACACCGAGGCGCAGGCGGCCTGGTCGCAGGGCAAGGCCGCGATCATCCCGTGCGGCTCGTGGCTGGAGAGCGAGCAGAAGGGCGTAACCCCGGCGAACTTCGACATGGTGATGGGCCCGGTGCCGTCGCGAACCTCGTCGGACGCCCTGAAGCACACCGCGCTGCAGGCGGCCAGCAGCGAATCGTTCCTGGTCCCGGCAAAGGCGAAGAATCCCGCCGGCGGTATGGAGTACCTACGGATCCTGTTCTCCAAGCAGTCGGCGAAAGCCTTTGCCGAGACCGCCGGCACGTTGCCCGCCGTGGCCGGAGCCACCGACGGTCTCACACTGAGCAGCGGCCTCGGCTCGGTCCGCGACGCGGTCCAGGCGGCCGGGACCGAGACCTTCACCTACCGGTTCCGCACCTGGTACGCCCCGCTGGCCAAGGCCATCGACGACGCCACCGGCGAGTTGGTGAACAGGCGTGTCACCGCGGCGCAGTGGTCGGCTCGTATCCAGAAGGCAGCCGACGCGCTGGCAAAGGATTCCACGGTGAAGAAGTACACCCGCTGATGAAAAAGGGTCAGTGGCGGTTCCTGGCTTGCGCACTGGTGCCCGCGCTGGTGCTGCACGCGGTCTTCGTGCTCTCGCCGTACGCGCAGGCCTTCTATTTGTCGCTGACCGACTGGACCGGCGTTGCCGGTGAGGCGCACTTCGTCGGGGCGGGCAACTACGCCCGCCTCGGCGGCGACACCCTGTTCCTGGACGCGCTGCGAAACAACGCGGTTATGCTGGCCGTGGTGCCATCGGTGACCATCGGCATCGGGCTGTTCCTGGCGAGTGTGATGCACCTCGGCGGCCGCGGTGGACGACGAGGGATCGCGGGCTCAGGTGCGTACCAGATCATCTACTTCTTCCCGCAGTTGTTGTCCCTCGTGGTCATCGCGGTGCTGTGGGGCTTCGTCTACAACCCGAACACCGGCCTGCTGAACGGGACACTGCGTTCGGTCGGTCTGGACGGATTGACACGCAGTTGGCTCGCTTCGCCGTCACTGGCGCTGATCGCGGTGATGGCGGTGCTGGTCTGGTCGTCGGTGGGGTTCTACGTGGTGCTGTTCAGCGCGGCGATCGACGGCATTCCGCGAGAGCTGTTCGAGGCGGCGCTGCTCGACGGTGCGGGCGGCTGGGCGACCTTCCGCACCGTGACGTTGCCGCTGGTTCGGGAGAGTGTGCAGGTCGCGTTCGTGTATCTCGGCATCGTGGCACTGGATGCCTTCGCCGTCGTCCAGGTGATGACAGTTGGTCCCGGTGGGCCGGACGGCGCGACCGAGGTGATCGGGCTGTCGCTCTACCGCAACGCCTTCGAGTACGGGAAGTTCGGCTACGCCTCGGCCATGGGTGTCTCCCTGTTCTTCGCCACGCTGACTCTGGCCGTGCTCGCACTGCGGTCGGGCCGCAAGGAAAGGTTGGAATTGGCGTGACAGTGACGCGTGAGCGAGCAGCCGTCTCCACCCGGCCGGCCCCTGATGTTCCTGATCGACGGTCCTACGCGACATTTCCGGTGCACCTCGCCATGCTGGCCTGGGCCGTCGTCACCGCGCTTCCGCTGCTCTGGGCGGTAATCAGTTCCTTCAAGACCGACAACGAGATCCTGAACGATCCGTGGTCGCTTCCGGCCTCGCCGCAGTTCGACAACTGGTCGCGAGCGTGGACCCAGGCCAGTATCGGCCGCTACTTCCTCAACAGTGTCATCGTCGTGGGCTGCGCGCTACTGCTCACCATGCTGCTGGGCTCCCTGGTTGCCTATGCCCTGGCACGCTACGAGTTCCGCGGCAACCGGCTCATCTACTACACCTTCGTCGCGGCGATGTTCTTCCCGGTGTTCCTGGCGCTCGTGCCACTGTTCTTCGTCGTTCAACGGTTGGGGCTGCTGGGCACGTACCCCGGTCTGATCCTGGTGTACGCGGCCTATGCCGTGCCCTTCACGGTTTTCTTCCTGCACGCGTTCTTCCGCACGCTTCCCGGAGAGGTGGCGGAGGCGGCATTCATCGACGGCTGTTCGCACAGCGGGGTCTTCTTCCGCGTGATGCTCCCCATGGCCCGTCCGGGCCTGGTGGCCGTCGGCATCTTCAATTTCCTCGGGCTCTGGAACCAGTACCTGCTGCCACTGGTTCTCAACCCCGACCCGGACCGGTACGTCCTGGCGCAGGGTCTGGCCGCCCTGTCGGTCAGCCAGGGGTATCGCAGCGACTGGAGCGGTCTGTTCGCCGGCTTGACCATCGCCATGCTGCCGGTGCTCATCGCCTACGTCGCGTTCCAACGGCACATCCGCGCCGGAATGACCGCCGGCTCGGTCAAGTAGGTCCCTCTCCATCCCTCACCATCGGAGGACCCCGCTCATGCACATCGACAAACGTAGATCTATTGGGTTTGCGGGAGCAGTCGCGCTGCTCGGCACACTCGCGGTCTTCGCCAGCGCCCCGAACGCCTCTGCCGCCGAATGCGGCTACCTGTTCGACGACTTCTCCTACGCCTCGTCGAGCGACAGTTCCCTGACCGCGCACGGCTGGACCCCGCGCAGCTACTCCGGCGGCCCGGGCGTACCCGGGGCGACCTGGTCGGCGAACAGCATCACCTTCCCCACCGCCAACGGTCAGAAGGTCATGCAGCTCACCGCCTCAACCGACGGCACCGGCGCCGGCACCAACCACGCGGAGCTCTACAGCACCCAGAAGCGTTACCTCGAGGGCACGTACGCCAGTCGGGTGCGCTTCACCGACACGCCGGTCAGCGGGAACGACGGCGACCACATCAACCAGACCTTCTTCACGATCAGCCCACTCAACGGCGACCTCGACCCCACGTATAGCGAACTGGACATCTCCGAGTACCTGCCCAACGGCGGGTGGGGTGAGACCGGCCCGATCAACTACCAGACCACCTGGTACACGTACCGCAACGAACCCTGGTTCGCGGACAACCAGCACTCCGAGCAGCGCAGCAGCCTCAACGGCTGGCACGACCTGGTGGCGACGGTGGCCAACGGCCATGTCACCTACTACATCGACGGCGTCCAGGTGGGCGACCACTCGGGCAAGTTCTACCCCCGGCAGACCATGACGATCAACTGGAACCTCTGGTTCATCGACACGGCGACCCACACCGGCGGGCTGAGCACCTACATCCAGCAGGTCGACTGGGTGTTGTTCGCGAAGAACCAGGCGCTCACCCCCGCGCAGGTGACGTCGAAGACGGCGGCGTACCGCTCGGCGGGCAGCACGTTCGCGGACACGGTCGCCACCTCGGGCACCTGCTCCAACCCGACGAACCCACCGACCACTCCACCCACCACTCCGCCGACGACACCGCCCACCACACCGCCGTCGGCCGGCGACTGTTCCACCGCACCGGAGTGGGCCTTCGGCACCACCTACACCGGCGGCCAGACCGTGAAGCACGAGAAGAGCAGGTACGGCGACCCGAGCGGCCCGCCGTCGGGCGACGGCAAGCACCTGTGGCGGGCACGGCACTGGACGCAGGGATCCGAGCCAGGCTGGACCCAGCAGTGGGAGGACCTCGGCCGTTGCTGAGGGGCATCTGACGACGTAGCCAGACAACAGGTACGGGCGGCCGCTCGCGAGTCACGGCGAGCGGCCGCCCGGCCGGCGGGCCGCGACCCACGGACGTGGTGACGGTCGTAGATCGCTGGGGACGGGCGCCTCGGTACGTGCTCTTCCGGGCGCCCGCCCCGGCGGGTTGGTCAGCCCCGTCGCCATTTCTGGTTGGCGCCGCCGTTGCAGGTCCACAGCTGCAGGACGGCGTCGTTGTTCGGGTTCCAGTCCTTGATGTCGACGCACTTGTTGGCCTGTGGATTGACCAGGTCACCGGCGCCGTTGAGGACGAACTGTTGGGCGGGGTTGCCGGAGCAGGTGGCGATCTGGATGGCGGCGCCGTCGGCGGTGGAGCCCCAGGCGACGTCCATGCACTTGTTGTTTTGAGTGCGTAGGGTGCCGCCGGTGAACTCCCAGCGCTGGTTGGTGTCGCCGGTGCAGTTCCAGACGATCAGGCCTTGGCCGTCGTTGAAATTGCGGTTCGGTACGTCGATGCACTTGTTGTGCCAGTTGCTGATGAGGGTGTTGCCGACCGTCGGGGGTGGGTTGGTTGGGGGTGGGTTGCCGCCGGTGAACGGTGAGAGGATGATCGCCGCCGAGCGGGGGTCACCGTGGTGCACCAGCGACTCGAAGCCGCCGACGTCGTCGTAGGCGAAGCCGTACGCCTTGCCGTCGGCCATGTTGGCGTGGACGATCCGCGAGTAGTGGTTGGGTGCGCTGTTGCGGTAGAACTGGTTCGCGTCCAGCACCGGTTCCTGCGACGAGGTGCCCAGGGTGCCTCGGTTCAGCGCGGTGCACAGCGTGCGTTTGATCTCCGGCTCGATGAACGGCGGTGTGTTCGGTGCGTTGAACACGCCGTCGCAGCCCCAGACGTTGGCGGTGCTGGGCTTGGCGACCGTGGCGACCTGGGCGCCTGCCGCGTCGGTGAAGACCATGGTGTTGCCGTTGGTTCGGCCGAAGAACCGTCGGTTCGGCTCGTTGACCCGGGGCACGACGGTGAGCGTTCGGCCTGTGTAGGCGTTCCACGCTGAGGTGATGTACCCGTCGAGGTAGTTCGGGCTCATCAGGCCGGCGTCCATCGCCTTGCCGGGCGCGAGGACCCGCAGGACGGTTCCGTCGGAGCGGGTGTACACGGAGCGGGCGAAGTCCGGGTTGGCCCGGATCTGGTTGATCACGTTCTCCCGGCCGTTGGCGACCGGGTCACCGCTGCGGATCGTTTGTCCGTCGGCACCGGTGACGCTCACCGCGTGCGGGACGGCGAACATGTCCACCTGGGAACTGTTGAGCCACAGGCCTGAGTCGTTGTAGGTGAACTCCGACCAGTCGAACAGAATGTCCCGGTTCGGGTCACCGCCGGCCCACGGCGCGGGTTGGACAAGGCCATCGGGGCTGAGGCGGAAGTCCAGCTTCCGGCCGAAGGAGAAGTACATCCGGGCCGAGATGAACCGCGGGAAGCGTACGGTGACGCTGCTTCCGCCGCCAGGGCCGGGGATCGCCACGTCCGGGGCCGGAGTCGGCGGCAGACCACCGGCCGGCCAGGCCGAGAACTGTCCGGCAGCGTTGACGTAGCCGAGTCGGCCACCGGGGCGGATGTCCTGTCCAAGGATGTAGAGGAACACCGCCTCGCCGCGGCCAGAGTTGTTGGTAACGGTAACGGGCAGTAGGTCGGGCCCGACCGCATGGGCCGGCTGCGGCATGGCGGTGAGCATCGAAACAGCGGTGACAAGGACCGCCGCGGTAGTGACGAGAGCCACCCTGAGGCGGTCTAGCATCGACAAGCTCTTCTTCACCGAAACCTCCTGACATCGGCTTGGCCATCCTGACGGATCAATCAGGACGAGGTCGAGAGAGCGCTCTCACAGCGTGATAGCCGTCGATGGCAAAGTCAACGACAATCGTTAACCTTGTTTCCTGATGTTGCGGCCACGCTGAGGATCACCTCAGACGCGCACCGACGTCCGCCAGGTGCAGCTGATCGCGGACATGGGCGCCAGCCAGCCGCTTGCGGCGGTCGAGCACCACCTGGTCGTCCGTGGCCAGGGACGGGAGCCTCGACCCCCTACCTCGGTCGCGGCGACTGAGGTCGAGCGGGAAACATTGCCGTAGCACCCTTGACACATAGGTCAAGAGCGATCCATGCTGATCGCGGTACGCAATGACAACGTTGACACAAACGAAGCAACGGCTCCTCGCAGGAGTTCCGGGGAGCTGAACGCGCCTGCGGCCGACGTCGGAGTTCGTGACGGCCCCGGCAAACGTCACTCAGGATCCGGCGGGACCGCTGCGTCGCGCTGCCTCCGGCCGCAACGAGGACATGCACTTCTAGCTGCGACAGCTCTGACGGAGTCGGCCGCTCCCAGCAATCGATTTCACCATCCCCGCAATCGGCGGCGGGGTAGTCCATTGACGACCGATCTGGAGGGTTACATGTTCATGTCGACCAATCGCAAGCGGCCACGCTCACGCGCGGTCGCTCTTCTGGCCGTGGCTGGCGTGGTGGCTGCTTTGACATCGTTGCCGGCAGGACCGGCTTTGGCGGCGGTGTCCACCGTCGTCGGGGTCGGTTCCGGCCGTTGCCTGGACGTGGTCGGGAACAGTGACGCGCTCGGCGCCACCGTCAACATCTACGACTGCAACGGCCAGGCCAACCAGGCATGGAACTTCACCCTGGCCGGTGAGTTCCGGATCTTCAACGACACCCGCTGCCTGGACGTCAAGGGTCAGGACACCACCGCCCCTGCCACGCTCCAGATCTACACCTGCAACGGCGGCCCCAACCAGAAATGGCGAATCAACGCCGACGGCACGATCGTCGGCACCCAATCGAACCTGTGCCTAGACGTCACCGGCGGCGGCACGGCCAACGGCACCCTGGTCGACCTGTGGACCTGCAACGGGCAGAGCAACCAGCGCTGGACGACGTCCGCCGGCAGCTCCGACACCCAGCCGCCGACGGTGCCCGGCAACGCGCGTGTCAGCAACCTGCTCTGTGACTCGGTGACCTTCGCCTGGAACGCCTCGACCGACAACGTGGGCGTCGCGTTCTACGACATCTACCACGACGGCCAGCAGATGAAGACGGTCAGCGGCAGCACGCTGTCGACCAGCCTCACCGTCGTGCCAGGCGCCACCTGGGGCCTGTACGTGAACGCCCGGGACGCCGCCGGCAACGTCTCACAGGCCAGCACCACCGTGTCGATCACCCCGCCGCAATGCCAGGTCGACACGACGCCGCCGACCACGCCGCAGCAGCTCGCCGGCTCGGCGTCGGGCACCACCGTCTCGCTGACCTGGACAGCATCGACGGACAACATCGGCGTCCGTAGCTACGACATCTTCCGTAACGGCTCCAAGGTGGGCACGGTCAGCGGGACCGGCGCCGTGCCGCCCGCCACCAGCTTCATCGACAGCGGGCTGTCGGCGAGCACCAGCTACCAGTACTACATCCGCGCGCAGGACGGTCAGGCGAACGTGTCGCCGGCCAGCAACACCGTGACGGTGACCACCGGTGCGTCCTGCGGCAGTTCGGTCTGCACAGTGCGGCAGGTCGCGACCGACAACGACATCCCGTGGGGCCTGGTCACGCTCCCGGACGGAACCATCCTCTACGGCCGCCGCGACGCGAAAGACATCATCCGCCTCAACCCCACCACCGGCGCGAAGGCCACCGTCGGCACGGTGCCGAACGTGCAGAGCACCGACGGTGAGGGCGGCCTGCTCGGCCTGGCGATCTCGCCCAACTACGCCAGCGACCAGTGGCTGTACATCATGCACACCTCAGCTACCGACAACCGGATCGTACGGATCAAGGTTCAGAACAACGTCCTCAACACCAGCACCGAGCAGGTGCTGGTCAGCGGGATCCTGCGCAACAAGTTCCACGACGGCGGCCGGCTGCGGTTCGGTCCGGACGGCAAGCTCTACGCCAGCACCGGCGACGCGCAGAACGGCGACAACGCGCAGAACATCAACAACCTCGCCGGCAAGATCCTCCGGCTGAACGCCGACGGCAGCGTGCCCTCGGACAACCCCTTCGGCAACTACGTGTGGAGCTACGGCCACCGCAACCCGCAGGGCCTGGCCTTCGACTCACAGGGACGGCTCTGGGAGCAGGAGTTCGGCAACGGGATCATGGACGAGACGAACCTCATCACCAGGGGTGGCAACTACGGCTGGCCGGCCTGTGAAGGCACCTCCGGTAGCTGTGGCACCTCCGGCTTCATCGCGCCCAAACGGACCTACCCCACCTCGGACGGCTCCTGCTCCGGCATCGCCATCGTTCGGGACGTGCTCTACGTCGCCTGCCTGCGGGGAACCCGCATGTACCGCGCGGTGATCAGCGGCGGCAACCTGACAAACGTGCAGACGTATTTCAACGGCACCTACGGCCGGCTGCGCACCGTGGAGCCGGCGCCGGACGGCGGTCTGTGGCTGACCACCTCCAACAACGGCGACAAGGACAGCACCCCCAACAACAGCAACGAGAAGATCTTCCACGTCACCCTGGGCAGCTAACGGCCAGCCGCGACGGCTACGAACCTTCCTTCGTAGCCGTCGCGGCCACAAGCACATCCAGCAACAGGCAGCAATCACAAGGACGGGAGGCGCGCACATGAGGATCAAACGTCGCGATCTGCTGGCGATGGGAGCCGCCAGCGCCGGAGCAGCGGGACTGTCAGCTGTCGGTCTGGGAACTGCCGTGCCGGCACACGCGGCACTCGCAGGTCCGGTGACCGAGACGATGGTCCTGACCGGCACCGATGCTGACAACACAGTCAACTGGGACTTTCAAGTAACGAGTGGACGCCGCAGCGGGGTGTGGAGCACGATCCCCACTCCCTCGAACTGGGAGTTTCACGGCTTCGGCAGTTATAACTACGGCCACAACCTCGTCCCCAACGAGCGGGGCAACTACCGCCACGCCTTCACCCCGCCGAGTTCATGGGCCGGCCGACGGATCTACCTGGTCTTCGAGGCCGCGATGACGGACGCCGAGGTGTGGGTCAACGGAACCTCGGCCGGGCCGCGGCACCGAGGTGGCTTCTACGAATTTCGCTACGACGTGACCGCCCTGGTGCGCTTGGGACAGCCCAACCTTCTCGAGGCGACCGTCAGCAAGGAATCGTCTGACAACTCGGTCAACGATGCCGAACGCCGGGGCGACTACTGGAACTTCGGCGGGATCTTCCGGCCGGTTTCGCTACGCGCCTTCCCCGCCGTACACATCGATCGCGTCGCGGTGAACGCGCAGGCCAGCGGCGCCTTCGCCGTCGACGTGATGTTGGCTGGGGTCAGCGCCGCCGGGCGGGTGACCGGGCAGCTAAGGCGCCTGGACGGCACCGCAGTCGGTGGGGCCTTCTCGGTGGCGATCCCCTCCAGCGCGACCAAGGCGACGTTGACCACGACCGTTCCGTCGCCGCAGCAGTGGAGCGCCGAAACCCCGAACCTGTACCAGGTGGAGATTTCGGTCACGACCAGCTCCGGAGCGCTGCTACACAGCACCGTCACCAGATTCGGATTCCGCACGATCGAGGTCCGCCCTGGCGACGGCATCTACGTCAACGGCACGAAGATCGTGCTCAAGGGGGCCAACCGGCACACCTTCTGGCCGACCCTGGGCCGCGCCTCCAGCCCGCGGATGGCACGGCAGGACATCGCGCTGATGAAAGACATGAATATGAACGCCGTCCGGATGTCCCACTATCCGCCGGACGCGTACTTCCTGGATCTGTGCGACGAGCTGGGGCTCTACGTCATCGACGAGTTGGCCGGCTGGCAGAAGCGCTACGACGAGGGTGTCGGCGCGCCCTTGGTCGCGGCGATGGTCAGCCGTGACGTCAACCACCCGTCCGTCCTGTTCTGGGCCAACGGCAACGAGGGCGGCTGGAATACCGGCCTCGACGATGACTACGCGCAGTACGACATCCAGAAGCGCAAGGTCCTGCACCCGTGGAGCACATTCAGCAACATCGACACCAGCCACTATCAGACGTACAGCAGCACGGTCAGTAAAGCGGCAGGGGGCACGGTGTTCATGCCCACCGAGTTCCTGCACGGGCTCTACGACGGCGGCGCAGGCGCAGGGCTCAACGACTACTGGAAGATCATGGGTGGCGGGCAGCGTGCCGCCGGCGGTTTCATCTGGGCGCTGGTCGACGAGACCGTCGTCCGCGACGACCGGGGTGGCGCCCTCGACACCGCCGGCAATCTGGCCCCCGACGGCATCGTCGGCCCGTTCCGGGAGAAGGAGGGCAGCTTTTTCACGATCCGCGACATCTGGTCGCCGATCCAGCTCAGCAGCCCTTCCTACTACGCCACGACCTTTCCCGCCTCATTCGACAAGACAGTGAAGGTTGTCAACCAGTACAACTTCACCAACCTCAACCAGTGTCGTTTCGACTGGCAGCTGGTGCGCTTCGCAGCGCCCGGGGCCGGCACGGGACACACGGCTACCGCGCAGGGCACTCTCATCGGCCCCGCCATCGCCCCCGGCGCCGTCGGTGGGTTGCCACTCGACCTGCCCGCCAACTGGCTGGACTCCGACGCGCTGGCGCTGACCGCGACGGATCCGAGCGGACGCGTCGTCACCAGCTGGATGTGGCGGATCAAGAAGGCCACGGACTTCACCAGGCGGCTGGTGGTCCCGATCCCTGGCAGCGTCACCGCCACCGAGACCTCGACGAGCATCACGATGACGGCCGGCACGACCAAGGTCACCATCGGCAAGTCGAACGGCCGGCTGACCGGCGTGACGCGTGCCGGGGCGACGGTGTCATTGTCCAACGGCCCGGCGCCGGCCGACGGCACGGCGACCTTCACCGGCCTCAGCCACTTCCGCGACGGCACCGGATGGGTGGTGCAGGCCACCTACACCGGCGATCTGACCTCGGCGCGGTGGCGGCTGGATTCCAACGGCTGGTTGCAGCTGGAATACACCTACCGTCGCACCGGCAACCACGACTATTTCGGGGTGGGCTTCGACTACCCCGAGGCGAACGTGCGCGGCCTGACCTGGCTCGGAGACGGACCTCACCGGGTCTACAAGAACCGTCTGCGGGGTGTGTCGACAGATGTCTGGACGAAGCAATACAACAACACGGCCACCGGCGCCAGCGGCTTTCAGTACCCGGAGTTCAAGGGTTACCACGCCCGCACCTACTGGGCGGCGCTGAGCACCACCGAGGGCACGATCACGATGGTAGCCGCCGAGGAAAACCTTTTCCTACGCTTGTTCACTCCCGCCGTCGGCGTTGACCCGAAGAACACCACGGCACCCTACCCCTCCAAGAGTTTGTCATTCCTCGATGGCATCCCGCCGATCGGGAACAAGTTCCACAGTGTCGGCGCGCTCGGACCCGAGAGCCAGCCGAACGTCGGCGCGGGCGACTACCACCGCAGCATCTACTTCCGCTTCGGTACCTGAAACACATTCCATCGTCATTGACGAATGTCCACAAAGTCGACGTCTAACGCTGCCTTAACGACCGTGTAGAAGCATGTCAAGAGGTCGCCTCGCCGACCTCTTGACATGCTCGAATTGTCAGAGGAGTGCCATGCCGGTCACCATCCACGACGTTGCCCGGCGAGCGGCGGTGTCGACCTCCACGGTGTCGCGCGCGTTGAGCGCATCGCACCTGGTGCGCCCGGATACTCGTGAACGGGTACTGGCTGCCGCCAAGGAACTCAGCTACCAACCGAATCCGGCCGCCCGGAGCCTCATCACGGGGCGCACCGGAAACCTGGGCATTGTCGTGTCCGACCTGAGTAACCCTTTCTACACAGGCGTGCTACGGGGAGTTCAGGCCAGAGCCCGGCGGAGCGGCTATGCGGTCTTCTTCGTCGACGCAGAGGAGGACTCGGCTTCCGAGCAGGCCCTGGTTCGAACCATGGCCCGTCAGGTGGACGGCGTGATCATGTGCGCCCCGATCGCGTCGGATCCGCAGTTGTACGCGCTGGCCGAAGTAACGTCACTGGTGCTGCTCAACCGTCGGCTAGGTGACATCCCCGCGGTCCTGATGGCCAGTGCGAACGGCATCCGCCAGGTGCTGGACCACCTGGGCGCGCTTGGTCACCGGCGCTGCGCATACCTCAACGGGCCGAGCAAGTCGTGGTCAAACCGGGAGCGTCGGCGGGGCATGCGCTCCGCCGCCGCGCGAAACAACATCGACGTTATCCAGTTCGGTCCGTTCGAGCCGACTTTCGACGGTGGCATACAGGCCGCTGACCTCGCGGTGGCCGGTGGCGTCACGGCCATCATGGCCTACAACGATCTCATGGCCTTGGGCGTTCTGTCCCGGCTGGCTCACCGAGGCGTCCGGGTGCCCGAGGACATGAGCGTCGTGGGTTTCGACGACCTGCTCTTCGCGGCGGTGTGCTCTCCACCGCTGACCACGGTGGCGATGCCCATGGAGGCCGGTGGCCGAGCGGCCGTCGACCTCCTACTGGCAGGAATCGACGGCGCCGAAGACGCCGACGACGTCCATCGCGAACTCAGCACCAACCTGATCGTGCGGGCGACGACCACGGTCCCTCCGATCCGCTAACGCCTGACGACCTCCCGTCTGCACCACGGTGACGCGCCCGCGCCGCCGCTGATCCCGCAAAGGGGCTACCCATGAGTACCTTCACCAGATTCAAATCCGGCTTCCCTTATGGCAGGTCGTGTCCACGACCGTCCGTCGGAGCCGGCCGGCGGCTCGGCCTGGGGCTGGTAGCCGTCGTCACACTTACCGCGCTCGCGACGGCCTGTGGCGCACCAACCGCCGATACGACCGCGCCCACCTCCGCAGATGCCGTTCCCGACAAACCGTCCCGCCCGGTGACGCTCAACATTCTTGACGTCGCCGGCAACCTGCAGCTGACCCAGGGCATGCTGGACAACTTCGTCAAGGAACACGCCGACATCGTCAGCAGGATCACCACGTCGACCGGTAAGGCGCCGGACATGGCGGGGAAACTCAAGGCCCAGCAGGACGCGGGCCGACTCGACATCGACCTGGTGCTCACCGGCACCGACGGGCTGTCGGCCGGCATCTCCCAGAACCTGTTCACGAGGATGACGCCGGACTTCGATTCGCGGCTGTCCAACATGAAGAACTACACCGACCCGGCCATGAAGATGCAGGAGCTGGCCCAGGGGTACGGCGTGGAGTTGGTGCAGTATCCGTCGGGCCCGCTTCTCGCGTACAACCCGGCCAAGGTGCCCAACCCGCCGACGACAGCTGAGGAGCTGCTCGCCTGGGCCAAGGCGAATCCCGGCCGATTCCAGTACGCGGTGCCGAAGAACTCCGGCCCCGGCCGCACGCTCCTGATGGGCCTGCCGTACATCCTGGGTGACGTCGACCCGAAGAGCCCGACCACCGGTTGGGACAAGACCTGGGCGTACCTCAAAGAGCTGGGCCAGTACACCGGGCCGTACGAGGCGGGAACGACGAACACCATGACCAACCTCGGCAAGGGCACCGTCGACATGGTCGCCAGCACCACGGGCTGGGACATCAACCCTCGGGTGCTCGGTACCGTGCCGAACACCACGAAGATCACCACCCTGAAGGGCTTCCACTGGGTCACCGATGCCCAGTACGCGGTGGTCCCCAAGGGTGTCAACAGCGACAAGCTTTCGGCGATCCTGAGCCTTCTGCAGGACATGCTGACCCCCCAGCAGCAGGCGATCGCGTTCGACAAGGGCTACTTCTACCCGGGCCCGGCCGTCAAGGGCGTCACCCTGGACATGGCCCCCCAGGCCAGCCAGGACGCCATCGCCAGATTCGGCCGCCCTGAGTACGACGCCCTCATCGCCAACAATCCGCAGGAGTCGTCGCTGCCCGCGGAGCAGCAGGTGATCGCGTTCTCCAAGTGGGACCTGGAGATCGGCGCGGCCAAGAAGTGAGGCCGTGGCGCTTGGGTGAGGTATCTGATGACTGAGCAACGGTTCGACCAGTTGCGGCTGCAACAGGTCAGCCGGCGGTTCGGCGAGAAGACCGTGCTGGACACGCTGAACCTGACCATCACCGGCGGCGAGTTCGTGGCGCTGCTCGGCCCGTCCGGCTGCGGGAAGTCGACGGCGTTGAACTGCCTGGCCGGGCTGCTTCCGTTGACCCAGGGCAGTATCTGGTTGGACGACCAGCGGGTCGACACACTTCCGCCGGAGCGCCGTGGATTCGGCATGGTCTTCCAGAACTACGCCTTGTTTCCGCACCTGACAGTCCGGGGCAACGTCGGGTTCGGGCTGCAGATGCGCCGCGTCGGTCGCGTGGAGAGCCACCGCCGGGTTGACGAGGCGCTGCGGTTGGTGCAGTTGACCGACTACGCCGATCGACTGCCCGGCCAGCTCTCCGGCGGCCAGCAGCAACGGGTGGCCATCGCCCGGGCCATCGTGATCGAGCCGCGGCTCGTGCTGATGGACGAGCCGCTGTCTAACCTGGATGCCGCGCTGCGGTTGGACATGCGGACCGAGATCCGGCGACTGCACCAGTCGCTGGGCCTTACCACCGTGTACGTGACGCACGACCAGGAGGAGGCCCTGTCGCTGGCCGACCGCCTGGTCGTACTCCGCGAGGGCGTGGTTCAGCAGGTGGGCACGCCCCAGCAGCTCTACGGATCGCCGGCCAACGCCTACGTGGCCGGGTTCATGGGCTACCGCAACCTGCTGTCGATGACGGTGACCGCTGGCGTCGGCGCCTCCGTCACCGCCAGCGGTCACGGCGTCGAACTGACCGGGCTCGCGGTGGGTGATCTCAGCCCGGGTCCGGCCATTGTCGCGATCCGGCCGGACGACATCCTGGTCGGGGAACCGCCTGCCGGACCCAGTGGGAACCGGATCGAGGTCAGCGTCGAGGTCACCGAGTACCACGGCCGTCAGATCTCCGTCCAAGCCCGGCTGCCGCACGGCCAGGCGCTACAACTGCGCACCGACGTCCCCGTCGAACGCGGCGAGGTTGTGCCGGTCTGGATTCCTACCGAGCAGGTCCTGGTCTTTCCCGGCTCCCAGGCCGCTGGCAGTGAGCAGGCCGACCGAACGGAGGTCGGGGTGTGACGACCCCCGCCTCTGCCACCGACGACCGCCCCCGGGTGGCTCTGTCTCACCGGCTGGCCGAACGCGGCGTCGACCGGTCGTTGCTGCTGCTGTTGCCCGGCGCGCTGTTTCTGATCGCGTTCTTCATCTATCCGTTCCTCTACGGCCTGAACCTGTCGCTACACCCCCTGCCCAAGCACGGCACCGGTGTTCTGGCCAACTACGTCAACTTCTTCACCGACCCGTACCAGCGCGCCACGATCTGGATCACCCTCAAGATCGGGCTGCCTGCTGCTTTGATCAACGTACTGGCGTCGGTGCCCATCGCGTATCGACTACGCGGCAAGGTGCGCGGCAAAAGGCTGCTCACCACCGCCCTGGTCATCCCGATCACGCTTGGAACCGTCCTGACCGCGGCCGGGATGATTGAATATTTCAGCGGAACGGGATGGCTCAACCGCGTCCTCATGGTCGCAGGTCTGACCGACGTCGATCACCCGGTCCCGCTGCTGCACAACTACTGGGGCGTCATGCTCTCCCTGGTCGTGAGCGGTTTCCCGTTCGCGTTCCTGCTGACCCTGTCCTACCTGTCGGGGATCGACCCGAGCCTCGAAGCGGCCGCCGCGACCCTTGGCGCAGGCCGGTGGCAGCGCTTCCGGTCAATCAGCTTCCCGCTGCTGGTACCGGGCCTGGCCATGACGTTCTGCCTCAACTTCGTGCTCGCGTTCTCGGTGTTCCCGTCAGCCGTGCTGCTCGGCGACCCTCAAGACACCACCCACGTTATGTCAATCGCCGCCTACGACGCCGCATACCAGGAATACGACTATTCCAAGGCATCTGCCATCGCCATGATCATGGCAGTCGTCATGCTGGTGGTCATCTCCACCGTGCTGCTTGGCCGCGGACGGCTTTATCGCGGATCCTCGGGAGGTAAGGGATGACGGATCTGTCGCCGGCCCCACCGCGACGCCGGCTGACCGGCAGGCCGGCCTCCTGGCTCGTCTGGGGCGTGATCGCTTTCTTCTTCGTGAACCTGGCCGGGATCGTCGGCTCCGTCGTGGTCAAATCGGTCTCCACCCAGTGGTTCGACACCTGGTTGCCCACGGGATTGACCACGCAGTACTGGGTCGAGTCGTGGCACGACTTCGATCTCGCCAACGTGCTGCTGGTAACCCTCAAGGCGTCCCTGGCCGTAGTCGTGATCGCAGCCGCGATCGGAGTGCCAGCGGCCTTCGTGCTTGCCCGTCGGCACTTTCCCTTCAAGCGCCTCGTCATGCTCGTCTTCCTGCTGCCGGTGATCGTCCCCCCGATCGCCTACGGCATCCCCCTGGCCACCGTCCTCTACAAATACGACCTCGCCAACTCCCTCACCGGCGTCATCCTGGCAAACCTCGTGCCCTCGATTCCGTTCGTCGTGCTCACCATGACGCCTTTCATTGAACAAATCGACCCCAAAATCGAATCGGCCGCCCGGATGTGCGGCGCCGGGACCTGGAGCGTCTTCCGACGCATTCTGCTGCCGCTGCTCGTCCCCGGTGTCCTCGCCGCCTCGGTCCTGGTCCTGGTACGAACCGTCGGCATGTTCGAACTGACCTACCTGACCGCCGGCGTCGACAGCCAAACGCTCGTCGTCGTCCTCTACAACTCGTACTACGGTGCCGGAATCCGAGCGCCGCAGGCCAGCCACGCGATGGCTGTCATCTACATGCTCACCATGCTGACCCTCCTCGTCATCGCGCTGCGATTCGTCAACCCCAGCCAGTTGGTCACCCGGGTCGCGGACGAACGTGGCCGCTGACACCTGGTCCGATCCACCCACCGCTCGACCTCATCCCCTGACAATTCCGGAGGAGCCCTGGTGTTCGCACCGGCGTCGGACACACTGTTGTTCCCGACAGAGCCCACGGTCCGACAGCTCGCACGCGAGCTGTATGAACACGTTCGCGACCTGCCGCTGATAAGCCCACACGGCCACGTCGATCCTGGCTTGCTGGCCGAGGACCAGCCGTTCCCGGACCCGGCCCGGCTGCTCATCGTGCCCGACCACTACCTCACCCGGATGCTGCTGAGCCAGGGCATCACGCCAGACCGTCTGGGGGTGCCCAGAGTCGACGGCGGTCCATCCGAGACGGACGGACGCGCGATCTGGCGGCTCTTCGCTGATCACTGGCACCTGTTCCGCGGGACACCAACGAGGCTGTGGTTCGAGCAGACCCTCACCGAGGTGTTCGGCGTCGACACCCCGTTCGGTCCGTCAACCGCCGACGCGGTGTACGACACCCTGGCGGAGCGGCTGGGACGGACCGAGTTCCGGCCCCGGTCATTGTTCGCACAGTTCAACATCGAGGTGCTGGCGACGACCGAATCACCTCTGGACGACCTGGCCGCGCACGCGAAGCTGGCCGCCGACGGGTGGGGTGGGCCCGGAGGCCGGGTGATCACGACGTTCCGGCCGGACGATGTCGTCGACCAGGATCGGCCGGACTGGTCGGACCGGGTCGTCCGACTCGGCAGGGTGACCGGCGAGGACACCACCACCTATTCCGGATTCATTCGGGCACTCGAGCGCCGTCGTGCCGACTTTCGCGCGGCCGGCGCGACCAGCACCGATCACGGCCACCCCTCCGCCCTCACCCTCGACCTCACACCTGCGCAGGCCTCGTCGCTGTACGAGCGAGGACTGCGCGGTAAGGCCACGCCGGCGGATGCGGAGCGATTCCGGGCTCACATGCTGGTCGAGTTCGCCAGGATGTCGGTCGAGGACGGGCTTGTCATGCAGCTGCACCCGGGTGCTGTCCGCAATCACAATGCCTGGCTGCACGACCGGCATGGTCGGGACGTCGGCGGTGATGTGCCGCGGACGACCTCCTACGTGGATGCGTTGTCCCCGATGTTGAACCGCTTCGGCAACGACCCACGGCTGCGGTTGGTGGTCTTCACCCTTGACGAGTCGACCTTCAGTCGCGAACTCGCACCGCTGGCCGGTGGCTACCCCGCGGTCTACCTCGGCGCTCCCTGGTGGTTTCTCGACAGCCCGGAAGGACTGCGCCGCTTCCGGGAGGCCGTGACCGAGACCGCCGGCTTCTACAACACGGCCGGCTTCGTCGACGACACCCGCGCGTTCTGCTCAATCCCGGTGCGTCACGACGTGGCCCGGAGGGTCGACGCCGCGTTCCTCGCCGCTCTGGTCGCCCAGCGGCGACTGCGGCTGGACGAGGCCGCGGACACGATCGCCGACCTCGCCTACCACCTGCCCAAACGAGTATTCCGGCTGGAGAGTTGATGACTATCACGATCGTCGGCCTTGACGTGCACGACGTCCGCTTCCCGACCGCCGCCGCCGGTGACGGCTCGGACGCCATCAATCGTGGTGACTACTCCGCCACCTACGTGGAGCTGCGCACCGACGGTCCCCATGTCGGGGCCGGGTTGACCTTCACCAATGGGCGCGGCAATGAGATCACCTGCGCCGCCGTGGGGGCGCTGTCGCACCACGTCGTGGGTCGGACGGTCGAGGACATCTTTGCCGCGCCGGTCACATTCTGGCGGTCGCTGACCGCCGACGCCCAGCTCCGTTGGCTCGGACCGGAGAAGGGCGTCATCCACATGGCGACCGGTGCACTCGTGAATGCCGTTTGGGATCTGCGCGCCCGGCTGGCCGGCGTCCCCCTGTGGCGGTTGCTGGCCGAGATGCCGGCCGCCGAGCTGGTGGCCTGCGTCGACTTCCGCCACATCAGCGACGCGATCACCCCAGACGAGGCGATCGAACTGCTGACGAAGGCCGAGCCCGGTTACGCCGAGCGGCTCGCGCTGCTCGAACGCGAGGGATTCCCCGCATACACGACCTCTGTGGGTTGGCTCGGGTATCCCGACGACAAGGTGCGGGCCCTGACCCGAGCGGCGGTCGACGAGGGCTGGCGGGCGGTGAAGATGAAGGTCGGCGGGAACATCACCGACGACGTCCGACGGGCCGGCATCATCCGGTCCGAGATCGGCCCGGACGCGCTGCTGATGATGGACGCCAACCAGGTGTGGGACGTCGACGAGGCGATCGCCAACATGACCCGCCTCGCCGTCGCCGATCCCTACTGGATCGAGGAACCGACGCACGCCGACGACATACTCGGTCACGCCCGCATCGCCCGGGCTGTCGAGCAACTTCCCGGTGGCAGGTGCCACGTGGCGACCGGGGAGGTGGCCGCCAACCGGGTCATCTTCAAGCAACTGCTTCAGGCTCGCGCGATCAGCATCTGCCAGGTCGATTCGTGCCGCATCGGTGGTGTCAACGAGGTTCTCTCCGTACTCCTCATGGCGGCCAAGTTCGGCGTGCCCGTGTGCCCACACGCGGGCGGAGTCGGCCTCTGTGAATATGTGCAGCACCTGTCGATCTTCGACTTCCTTCGCGTCGGCACGTCGCTGGACGGTCGGATGATCGAGTATGTGGACCACCTTCACGAGCACTTCGTCGATCCTGTCGAGATCCGCGACGGTCGCTACCTCCTGCCCCGCTCACCGGGCTACAGCGTCGCGATGAAGCCTGAGTCGGTCACCGAGTTCACGTTTCCCAATGGGCCGGCATGGCGGTGAAAGCGTCGCCGACGCTGCTGAGCCGCACGACCTTGTCGGTCCTGCCCTCAGCCGCCCGTCCCTTGATCACCCCTGGTGACAATGCGATCGGGCAGCTCCATATCGGAGTCGGTGCGTTTCATCGAGCCCATCAGGCGGTTTTCACCGAGGAGGCGATGGCAGCGGCCGGCGGCGACTGGGGCATCGTCGGGGTAGCTCCCCGATCAGCGGACCTGGTCGGGCAGCTGCGAGCCCAAGACCACCTCTACAGCGTCACGAGCCGATCTGGCGACTCGTCGCGGACCAGGGTCGTCGGAGCGCTCACCGGCACTCGCCACCTGCCCACCGAGGCCGACGACGTGCTCCGGCTCTTCGCCGACCCGGCGATCAAGGTAGTCACTCTCACGGTTAGCGAGAAGGCGTACCGTCTCGACCCCGCCACGGGGAGGCTACGCATGGACGAGGAGATCCGGGCCGACCTGGCCGGACAACGAGCGCCGGTCACCATCCCCGGCCTGCTCGTACGGGGGCTGCGAGCCAGAGCCGCCGCCGGTGCACCGCCCATCGCGATCGTCTGCTGCGACAATCTGCCGGGCAACGGCTCCCGGCTCCGCGGGCTGGTCGAGTTCGCCACCGACGGCGGCTTCGGTGACTGGGTCTCCTACCCCAGCACGATGGTGGACCGCATCGTTCCGGCCAGCACACCATCCACGCTGCAGCGAGCCGCGACCACACTCGGGGTCCGCGACCTCGCGGCCGTCGACACCGAAACCTATCGGCAGTGGGTGCTGACCGACGACTTCCCCGGTGGTCGCCCCACCTGGGAAGCCGCCGGCGCGATCCTGACCACCGACGTCACACCCTGGGAGCAACTCAAGCTGCGGATACTCAACGGGGTCCACTCGACGGCGGCCTATCTCGGAGCTCTGGCTGGCTGCGACACCATCGCCGAGACCCTTGCGCTGCCGGGAATGGCGAATCTGCTGCAGCGTCTCATCACCGAGGACATCACCCCCACTCTTAACCCGCCCGCCGGCGTGCGGGTGAGCACCTATGGGGCAACGGTGCTGTCGCGGTTCGCCAACCCCGCCATCGAACACCGGACCATGCAGGTGGCCATGGACGGATCGCAGAAGCTTCCCCAACGTCTTGTCGGAACAGTTCGCGACCGGCGTCGCCAGGGCGACCTTCCCGCGTATGCGGCCCTGGCCATCGCTGCCTGGATGAGGTTCACGATGGGCGTCGCCGACGACGGTCAGCCTCTACCGCTGCAGGATCCCCTGGCCGACGTCATCCGGGCCGCACTTCCGCATTCGATCGACCCGTCCCGGCCCCTGACCGGCTCGGCGGGCGGCGCAGTGCGCGCCCTCCTGCGCCTCGACGCGATCTTCCCCACCGAACTGGCCGAGGACGCCGAACTCGTCGCCACCATCACCGGGTGGCTGGACGCGCTGAGCACAAACGGCGCCGCTGCCACGGTCAAGGCTTGCACGTGGTGAACAACGCCCACAGGGACAAACACAGCCACGATCTCAAGCGCAATGGCCGCCGAACACCGGCAGACCGGGACGCTCTCCGGCCGGATCACCGGCTTCGATGCCGCCCGGCACCTTCCGGACCGGTTGCTGCCCCAGGCCGACGTCTCAACCCGGCTGACGACGGGACAGCTGTCCATCTGGCATGGCATGGCATGCGCGGGCCGGGCATAGCGCTCGGCGGCGAGCAGCCCGGTGGGCTCGCCGCCATCGGCTACGCCCGCCGGGCAATCCGGCGGGACACTCCCTTGGTGATCTCCGGCAGTGTTGGCTCGGCACTCGGCCCGTGGCGCGTAGATCTCAATCAGCCGCACCAGATTGTTTGACGGCGGGTACCCACCCCGGCCCGGCCAGATCTCCCAGTACGAGAAAGACTTCAAGGTCTTGGGCTCATTCGCAGCCTGCGCCTGGTTCCACCCCCGCATCCGACCGAAGCGCCACGCGAGGATTGAACCGGAACCTAGCCTGGAAGATTTCGGCCGCGTCAACCCACGTCTCGCCCGCCCACCGCAACTCGGCAGCCGAACACGCCTGCTGCCGACGCAGGCCTTCCAACCGCTCCTCGACCATGCCACCACACTTTGAGCAGCCTGTATCGACGCCTATCGGCTGAACGGTACGCATCCGCCCCTGATCCGGGAACATCCCGCGAAACGAAAAATTGACGCCCCGGAACTTCCGAATGACACCGGGTAGCGGGGTCGCCGTACGTCTAGATGATCGTGTATGAGTTACACCGTGCCGCCGTGCTGGTGAGCACCCCACAGTTTGTCAGCAGCAGCGGATGGACCAGCGGCCAGCCGCTGCCGGACGTGACCACGCCTCCGCCTGGCTGGGCCCACCGCACTGTTTGGACAAGGAGAGTGGACGGTGACGAGTGCGGTACTGGATCGGGACAACCCACGGTCGGCCGACGCGTAGCGCGTGGGCGGGTACACCGCCCAATAAGGCAGGAGTGCGCCAATGCCTCTGCCGCTATCCACCTATCGGCCTTCGGCGGGGTGTAGCTCATGCAAAAGCGCTCAGCAGGTCAGATTCTTTGATTGTGAGGACGGGCTATGGTCGTGAAAATCGAGACCGACAGGCGCGACGCGGACGCGGCGGACGACGCAGAGCGAATTCTGCTGATTCACCGGGCCGCACCGGATCGGCTCCGCGCCGCGTGTCTGGAGTGCACGTGCACCCATCCACGGTTTTTGTGCAGGCATGACCGGTGGGCGCTCAAGGTAACCGTAGATGCCGCCGAGAGTCGCCTACCATGAAGGCGCTTTACGCACCCGTGGCCGTACACAGCCCGCCGCGTGAACAGATTTACGGGGCGCTGCTGACCGATCCGGAACGGGACTGGCGGGTGAGCCAGTTGACCGAGCAGGTGCCGGACGTGTCGGTAAAGGACGTCCGGACCATCCTCTACCTGCTGCTTGGCGAACGGCTGGTCGAGGCGGTAGCTCACCAACGGAACCTGACCCTACGGCTGACCGACGCAGGTCGCGCGACCGTCGAGCAGATCACGGCCCGGTGGCAACGCTCGCCCAAGACCGGTGAGGGTGCGGAATGAGCAGGGTGCGCGCGACGGTTTCGGCACAGGCGTTGGCCGGGGCGGAGACAGCGCGTCGCGTGATCGACCAGCATCTGCGCTCGGACATCGGCGGCCGGTGCCTGGCATGCGGGGAGATCGAGCCATGCCGCCAGCGCGAAACCGCTCACGCGGTGCTGTTCGGCCACGCGCGGCAGCTTCCCCGCCGCCACCCACTGAACCTGATCGGAACGCGTGGCGACTTCGGCGCCTCGACGTTCGACGCCTTCGGCAGGCCGCAGTGACCCCGGAAGGTGACTACGCCGAGGAGTTGCAGCGTGTGGGCCAACGGCGGGCGAACATGAGCGGCGACGTCGGTGTGACCGATGGGTCACGGGCTGATGACAACGTTAGCTCTCGTAGTGTGACAACGTTGACATTTAGCTCCGCATCGAGTTCCCTGAATGCCAGTGTTCCCTCGCCCTCCGTGAGGGATAATTCGATCTTGGAGCTGCCGTGAAGATGCGATGGTGGTGCTTCCCCGTCGTCAGCAGCCTCGCTCTGCTCGGGTTGGTGGCCGCACCCAACCCCCACGCGGATGCCGCGGTGACGGATCCAGCCTCGCTGGTCAACCCCCTGTTGGGGACCTCGAACGGGGGCAACACCTTTCCCGGCGCGGTCATGCCGTTCGGCATGGTGCAGTGGAGCCCGGACACTCCATCCCGTCCGCCGGGTGGGAACTACGCCTACAGCGACACGTCAATCACCGGTTTCAGCCTCAACCACATTTCTGGGCCGGGTTGCAACGCCACGGCCGACGTGCCGATCCTGCCGACGGTCGGCGCAGTCAATGGCGCGGCGACCTCGAGCTTCTCGCACAGCGCCGAGTCGGCGAGCGCTGGCGCGTACTCGGTGACCCTGGGCAATGGCGTCAAGACCGAACTGACCGCGACCACCCGCTCCGGGATGGCCCGGTTCACTTTCCCCTCCACGGGTCAGGCCAACCTCTTGTTCAAACTGGGCTCGGCCGGCACCCGAACCGACGCGATGAGCTTCACCCGCGTCAGCAGCACCGAGGTCCGTGGTTGGATCACGTCGGGGCATTTCTGCGCGTCCAGTCCGACCTACACGCTGCATTTCAACATGATCTTCGACCGGCCCATGAGCTCGAACGGCTCGTTCAGTGGCGGCAACTCGGTGACGTTCGACGCCAGCAGCAACCGTGTCGTGCTGGCCAAGATCGGCGTCTCGTTCGTGTCGGACTCCAACGCGTCGGCCAATCGGATTGCCGAGAACCCCAACTGGGACTTCGAGGGCACCCGCCAGGCCGCCCACAACGCCTGGAACGGCATGCTCGGGAGGATCAAGATTGCCGGGGGCACCACTGACCAGCAGAAGATTTTTTACACCGCCCTGTACCACGCGTTGCTGCACCCCAACGTGTACAGCGACGTCAACGGTCAGTACACCGGCTTCGACCGCCAGGTGCACACTGTGGGTGGTGCGCAGAAGGCGCAGTATGCGACCTTCTCCGGATGGGACATCTATCGCAGCCAGGCCCAACTGCACGCCCTCGTCGACCGACAGTCAGCGAGCGACGCGGCGCAGTCCCTGGTCAACGACTACGCGCAGAGCGGCTTACTGCCAAAATGGTCACTGAACAACGCGGACACCGACGTAATGAACGGCGACCCGGCGCCCATCATCATTTCTGACTACCACGCGTTCGGTGCCACCAATTTCGACGTCAACGCGGCGAAGAACGCGATGGTGTCGCAGGCCAGCGCTCAAAACATTGTCCGCAAGGGCAACCGCTACATCGACACGATCGGCTATCTGCCGACGGACGGCACGTACGAGGGCGGCTTCTATGGCCCCACCGCGACGACATTGGAGTACGCCACCTCCGACTTTGCCGTCGGTGCGATGGCCGGCCGGCTGGGAGACACGTCGAACCGCGACCGGTTCATCAACCGGGCCCAGTCCTGGCGCAACGTGTTCAACCCCGCCACCGGCTTCATGCAGGGAAAGCAGCTGAACGGCCAGTGGCGGCCCAACTTCGACCCGAAGAAGAGCACGGACATGGTCGAGGGGACGTCCTGGCAGTACACCGGCATGGTGCCGTTCAACCTGCGCGGCCTCGCCGACGCCAAGGGCGGCAACGGCAGCATGATCACTTACCTTGACAACGTGCTGTCCAGCCTGCATGGCCAGAGTAACGACTCCGACAAGGCCGACATGGGCAACGAACCATCGATGAACCTGCCCTGGGCGTACGACTATGTCGGTCAGCCCTGGAAGACGCAGGCGAAGGTCCGCCAGGTGCAGAACGAGCTGTGGAACACCTCGCCGGCGAACTGGGGCGTCGGCAACGATGACCTCGGCACCATGAGCGCCTGGTACGTGTGGTCCGCGATGGGGGTCTACCCGAACACCCCTGGAACCTCGGACCTTGCCCTGGGTAGTCCACTGTTTACCGAGGTGTCGATATCGCTGGGCGGCGGTGGCAAAATCCAGATCACCGCACCTCAGGCGGCCACCAACGCGCCGTATGTGCAGAGCGCCTCACTGAACGGGGCGAACTGGAACAACGCTTTCCTTCCGCAGTCCTTCGCGATTGGCGGCGGCACCCTGGCGTTCACCCTGGGAACGTCCCCGAATACCTCGTGGGCGACCGGTGCCTCCGCAGCCCCACCGTCGTACCCGGGAACGGGCAGCACTACTGTCACCGGGCCGCTGCGGGGCCAGGAGTCCGGGCGCTGCGTTGACGTCCCGGGCGCATCGCAGAACAACAGCACGGTCGTCGCGCTCTGGGACTGCACCGGTGGTAGCAACCAGACCTGGACGTCAAGCTCCACGACCAAGGCGATGACCGTCTACGGCAACAAGTGCCTGGACGTCCGGACCTCGGGCACCGCGGATGGCACCCCGGTCCAGATCTACGACTGCAACGGCAGCAGCGCACAGCAGTGGAACGTCAACGCCGACGGCAGCGTTGTCAACATCGGGTCGGGCAAGTGTCTCGATGCGACCGGACACGGCACCGCCAACGGCACATTGCTGGCAATCTGGACTTGCACCGGCGGCACCAACCAGAAGTGGGTGCGAGCGTAGCCGTCGGGCTCTGCCGACACTCCGTGCCCGCCTAGGACGCTGCGCCGTCGCGCGGGCCCGAAGCGGTCGGACGCAGCCCTCATTGCACGCATTCCACATAGCAGGACAGGCGTGAACATGAGGGTATCGACACTCGCCGCGACGACCGCCGTCGCCATCGCCTCGGGCGGCCTGACTGCCGCGCAGAGTTCCGCCGCAGCGGGCCACGACGCTCCGCAAGCCTGCCCAGGGCTGCAGCACCGGCGACGGTCAACACCAACGCGGCGTTCGCCGCGTCGAATAAGGACTACTTCGGGCGCGAGGCTCTGGATATCCAAGCCGCCGAGGACGTATACGGCTGACACCCCGCCACAGCAACGCCGAATGACGGGCCCGCGTGACGGGTCGAGTCAGGACAGCCCGGGCCAGGCCGCCAGGTAGCCGGAGCCTCCGGCGGGTAGGCCGCCAGGCTGCACGCTCCGGGTCCGCCAGAACCGACCCTTGTCCACCCGGGCCGCGGCGGCCGCGATCCCGGAGCCCGCGGCCAGCCCGCGTACCGCACCGGCACCGCCGTCGGTGAAGACCGTCCAGGTGGTACGCCGCTTGAGGTCTGCCGAGAGCACCAGCACCCAGGCGTCCCCGCCGGCGTACGGGGCGAGCCGATCGCCACCGAGGGTGGCCCGGCTCCGGCCGGCGATCTGGTACGCCGAGACGCCCCCCGCGTACACCCGGCCGGACTCGTCGGCGGTGATCGCATACGGCTTGATGGTGTTGCCCTGGTCGCCCTTGGTGTCGATCCGGGCCAGCAGCATCTGCCCGGCAAGTTGCCGGCCGGTGGCCGGGTCAAACCGGGCCAGGTAGGTGAGGTGCGCGTTCGACGTGTTGGACGCCTCGGTGAATGAGTCGATCACCACGTTCGGTGCCGGTCGGGACGGGTCGGTGGCGGATCGATTGAAGATGGTGGTCCCGCCTGCGGTCTCCCCGGCCAGGTAAAGACGGCCGTCGCGGCCCAGCGCGATCCGGTCGGCCCGGCTGTCCGCGCAGAGATCGCCGAGCCGGTCAGCCGCGTGGTCGTACGCCCGCCAGCGCAGCTTGCCCCGCTGGTCGTAGGCGTGCACGTAGGCGATCTGCACCGGCACACAGCGGCCCGCATTGACCTGCCTGGATCCGCTCACGAAGACCAGTCCGGCGCGGTCGTCGACTGCCACGTCGCTCACCGTCCGGTCAGCCGGGCGGATGCTGGTGAGGGTGGCACCCTTCAGGTCGTACACCTTGACGGTGCCGCCGAAGACGGCTGCGACGGTGCCC
Organism: Micromonospora sp. NPDC005220; assembly: GCF_040607895.1. Classification (NCBI taxonomy): domain Bacteria; kingdom Bacillati; phylum Actinomycetota; class Actinomycetes; order Micromonosporales; family Micromonosporaceae; genus Micromonospora; species Micromonospora sp. NPDC005220. Next base: position 18,151 of record NZ_JBEXHP010000016.1, on the reverse strand, counting down.
GCGCTTCCGACCGCGACCCGGGTCGCTGCACCGCCGCGCTGCCAGCGGGCGGCCGTGGCGCGCGCGTCGAGCAGGAACACGCCCCGATTGGTGGCGACCGCGATTTCGCCGCCGCCGCGGCGTACCTCCAGGTCCTCCACCACACCGGCGAGCCGGGTCGTGCCGATCAGCTTGCGGCCGGTGGAGTCCAGCCGGAGCACCGCACCGGCGCCGCCCTTGCCCAGCGTCGTGGCGGTGCCGCCGGAGAGACCGGTGAACCGGCCGCCGACCACGATCTCACAGCCGGCGGAGATGTCGACCGCGTTGGCTGTGTCCGCTCCGTCTCGCCCGAGGTAGGTGGCTGCCGTCGGGTCCAGTGCGGTGGCCGAGCGCGGGGCCGGGCCGGGGTTGGGACAATTCACGGTGGTCGCGGTGGGCGTACCGGCGGCGGACGGAGGGGCGGCTGACGGAGGGGCGGCGGCCGTCGGTGTCGCCGACGCGGCGTCGGACCAGCTCGGACCCTCGGCCGATGTCCCGCCGCCACAACCGGCGAGGGCGACGGTGAGCAGCGCCGCGGTCAGCGACAGCAGCCGACAGTTCGAGAACTGGTGCACGGGCCTGCCCCTCTTCGAAGATGCCGCAGCGGATGGTACGCGCCGTCCCGGCTGGGCATCGGCGTCCCCCGCCGGGCCTGCCTGCACTAGTCGACGGCGTTTACCCTGGCCGGGCCAGGGACTCGGAGTGGTCGTCGTCCGTGCCCACGCGGCCATCGGCGTACGGCCGGAGGGCCAGTGCTGCTTGTCGCGGAGCTCGCGCAACCGAGGTCGGCCGGCCGCGAGGACACCGGACGATGCTCCTGACTCTAGATGCGGGTGGCGGGCAGGACCCCGGGACCGGGCGGGCGGTGGGTGGCGGCGGTCATCCGAGGATCTCCCGGAGGTAGCGCAGGCCGTCCGTGGCGAGGCGGTCCTGTGAGGGGGCCAGAGGACGCCAGATCGCCGCGGCGGTCGCGATGGTCTCGTTCTCTGCCGTGAACGACTCGATGCAGATCGAGCCCTGGTAGCCGGTGTTCGCAAGGACGGTGAAGAAGCGGGGCCAGTCGAAGTGGTCCCCACCGGGAGCACCCCGGTTGGTGCCGCTGACCTGGACGTGTTTGATGTGCGGGCCGGCGAGTGCGAGGGCCGCGTAGGGATCGGCCTCCTCGATGTTCATGTGGTATGTGTCGATCATGATGCCGACGTTCGGCGGGAGACCGTCGATCAGCTCGATCGTCTGCTCGATCGTGTTGACGACGCTCGTCTCGTAGCGGTTCAACGCCTCGACACCGATGCTCACGCCGCACTCACCCGCCCGCTCGGCCACCGGTGCCAGGGCCCGCCGGAACTCCGCGTAGCAGGCCGCGCGGGCTGCCGGCGACATCCGCCAGGTGCGGCCGACCGAGGCGTACGCGGGGCCGCCGACGCATCCAGCGCCGACGGCCGCCGCGCTCGCCACGCAGCCCATCAGGTACGCCACCGTCGACTCGACCACGGCCGGTGCGGCATTCACCAGGTCCCGCCCCGGCGGGGTGACCGCGCAGACGCCGGCGGCGACGAGGCCGTGCTCCGCCAGCAGGTCCCGGGTGCGCGCCGGGTCCCAGTCAGCGGGCTGCTCGATCGGCAGTTCGACAGCGTCGAAGCCGAACGCGGCGATCCGCGGGATCAGCTCGGCCAGGGCCTTGTCGTCGACCGGCGAGGCCCACACCCAGGGGTTGACGCCGATGGCGTACATCAGGCCCTACTTCCAGCGCTGCGGGTAGCCGGGCAGGTCGGTGCAGCCGCACATCGCGTAGTGCAGCGGCGGCATGTTCGCGTCGAGGTACCGATCCAGGTTGTCCTGGGTGACGGTCGGCTGCGGCAGCTTCCAGGGGCTGGACACCTGCTCACCGTCGAGGATCCGCAGCGCCGCGATGATCGGCGTACGCCACTGGTAGGTCGGGTAGGTCGGCGCGATGGCGGTGAGCTGCTTGTCCTTCCAGATCTTCAGGAAGTCCAGCTGGTCCTCGCCGTTCATCGGCGGAACGGGCTTGCCCGCGTCCTGGAACGCCTCGACCGCCGCGACGGCCACCGCTCCGGCGTCCATCCAGACACCGTCGATCGTGCCGTAGCGCTGGATGTAGTCGTCGACGATCTTCTTGGTCTTGGCCGGGTCGCCGTCGGTGAACTCGACGCCGACGACGTCGACCTTCGCCTTGTCGAACGCCACCTTCGCCGCCGACCAGCGGGTCTCCAGCACGTCGACACCGGGCAGGATCCGCAGGGCGAGGACCTTCCCGCCGGGCTTCATCTTCTGGCTGACGAACTCGGCGCCGACGTGGCCGAACCCGTAACCGCCGATGGGGTTGATGAACGTCACCGGGCACTTCGTGTTGACACCACGGTCGAAGACGACGACCGGCAGCCCGGCCGCGCAGGCCGCCTCCACGGCCGGGGTGAGCGTGGCTGTGGTGTTCGGCGAGACGATGAGCGCATCGCAGTCCTTGCCGAGCAGGTCGTTGATGTCCGCGATCTGCTTCTGGTCCTTGCCCTCGGCGTCGACGTGCACGAACTCCTTGATACGGCTCTTCTGCGCCTCGACCTCGGCCTGCATGGTCTTGAACCCGACCTGCCGCCACGGGTTGTTCAGCGCGGCGTTGGAGAAGCAGATCTTGTGCGGACCGCTCTTCTTGAACTTGGCGGTGTCCACCAGCTTCGGGTTGAGCACCTGCTCCCAGGGCTTGTCGGCGGGGCCGGTCGGCGCGGCGTCGAGCAACGCGAGCTCGGCGTCGTAGTCGGCCTGGACGAAGAACTTCGACTGCTCACCGGTGCCAGAACCGGCGGCGGCAGAGGCACTGCCGGAGGGACCGGCAGCCGGCTCGTCCGTGGCACAGCCGGCGAGCACCAGCAAGGCGGTGACAGCGGCCGCAGCAGCGACGTGCGGGGTTCGTCTCATGCGATCTCCTAAGGAGTAAGGGTGTATCAGCGGCGGCGCAGTGCTCCGACTGCGACCGCGAGGAGGATGATCAGGCCCTGAACTGTCGATCTGAGGGCGCCGGAGACGCCGTAGAAATTCATCAGGGCGAACAGGGTTTCGAGGGTGAGTGCGCCGAGCATGGCGCCGACGACGGAGCCGCGACCGCCGCCGAGCACGACGCCGCCGAGCACGACGGCGGTGATCGCGCCGAACTCGAGGCCGACGCCGGCCTGGAACGAGACGCCGCTGTAACCACCGAGCAGGATCGCCGCGACGGTAGCGAGGACGCCGCTCAGCACGAACGCGATCGTCTTCGTGCGCCAGACCCGGATGCCAGTGAGCTCCGAGGTTCGCATGTTGTCGCCGACGGCGACCAGGGTGCGGCCGAAGTCGGCGCGGGTGATGGCGACGGCGACAGCGGCGACGCCGAGCAGGATCGGCAGCGCGTAGGGCACCCGGCCGAGCAGCGGCACGTCCTCGAACGCCCGCCGGCCAAAGCGCCGGAACTCCTCCGACAGCCCGCCCTTCGGGGCGCCGTCGGACCACAGGTAGACGGCGCCGACCAGGATGAGGTACATGCCGAGGGTGGTGATGAACGACGGCACCTTCAGCAGCGTGGTGACGAGGCCGTTGACGAGCCCGACCACGACGCCGAAGGCAAGCACGACGAGCACGACGGGCCAGGTGCGGTCCGGGTCGCTGTCGATGAGCCGGGCCGCGACGACGACCTGCGCGGTGACCAGCGAGCCGACCGAGAGGTCGAACTCGCCGGAGACGATGACGAAGTACTGTCCGGCGGCGAGCAGGATGAGCGGCGCGGACCGCCCGATGAACGACAGCAGTGACGCCGGCTGGAAGAAGTCCGGCTGCTGGAACGCCACGAGGACCAGCAGGATCGCAAGGATGCCGATAATCGGCGTAATGCCGCCAGCCTTCAACGGGTTGAACTGCCGGCGCGTCGGCCGCTCCAGTGCCTCAGTGGTCACGCTGCCGCCCTCCGGGTCGCGCGGCGACGCTGCAGCCGCCGGGCGTAGATAGCCACCGCCGCGATGATGATCACACCGCGGATGACCTGCTTGAAGAACGCGTCGACCTCGAGCTGGTTGAAGATGCTGTCGATGCTCGCCAGCAGCAGCACACCGCCGACGGTGCCGAGCACGCCGCCGCGGCCACCGGCGAGGGCGGTGCCACCGAGTACAACGGCGGCGATGGACTCGAGGTCGTAGAGGCCCTCGACGCCGACCCGTGGTGCGCCGGAGCCGAGCCGACTGGCGAGGTAGATGCCGGCGAGGCCGGAGCACAGCGCGCACAGCACATGGGCGAGGATCAGGACCCGGCTGTTGCGGACACCGGAGAGCCGGGCCACTTCGGGGTCGCCGCCGACGGCGATGAGGTGGTGGCCCCACCGGGTGCCGCGTACCGCGAACCAGGCCGCGGCGGCCACCGCCAGCAGCAGCAGGAACGCGACCGGAACCGGCCCGATGCGCTGGTAGCCGAGGCTTTGCACGAACGCGGGCGCGGTCTTGCCGGCCGGGCCGTCGTAGCCGTTGTCGAGGTAGCCCTTGAGCAGTAGCCCGACGCCGACGGTGGCGATGAAGGCGTTGATCTGCAGCTTCGCCACCAGCAGCCCGTTGAGCAGCCCGATCGCGGCGGCGACCAACAGGACCAGCCCCAGGGCCGGCAGGATGTTGCCGTCGCTGCCCGCCATCGTCTCGGCCGCGACGAGCGTGCTGAGGCTGATGACGTACCCGACGGAGAGGTCGAGTGAGCCGGCCAGAATGACGAGGGTCTGACCGACGGCCACCAGACCGAGGCCGGTAGCCACGTGCAGCAGGCTCACCATTGTGGACTGGTTGAACAGCGAGCCGCCGTCGATCGCGACGATGACCCAGCCGATCACCAGCGTGAGCGCCAGGGCGATGTAAACGCCGCGGGCGGGTCCGGCGGCGGACGCCTCGAGCCGCACCGCGGTGGTGCGGGCCGGTACTGGCGGGGCCACGGTCATGCGGACACCTCTTTGACGAGAGCACCGTTCGGTGCGGCGTGCAGTGCGCCGGTCGCGAGCCCGACGACCTCTTCCTCGCTCGCGCCGGCGGGCAGCTCCCCGGCGATCGCGCCGTCGCGCATGACCACGATCCGGTCGCTCATGCCGAGCAGCTCGGGCAGTTCGGAAGAGATCATCAGTACGGCGGCGCCCTCACGGGCCAGTTTGCGAACGAGGTCGTGGATGGCGGATTTGGCGCCGACGTCGATACCGCGGGTCGGCTCGTCGAAGAGCATGATCTTCGGGCCGAGCGCGAGCCAACGGGCCAGCACGACCTTCTGCTGGTTGCCGCCGGACAGGAAGCGGATCGCCTGGTCCTCTCCGGCGGCGTGCACCTCGACCGCGGTGAGCAGCTCGCGGACCTTGACCGCCCGGGCGCTGCGCCCGCTCCACGAGGGGAACACGGCCCGGCCGGCGAGTAGGGCGTTGTCGAGGACCGACTGGCCGGCGACGATGCCTTCGCCCTTGCGGTCCTCGGTGACGTAGGCGATGCCGGCCCGGATGGCCGCGCGGGGTGAGCGCAGTCGGACCGGCCGGTCGTCGAGCGTGACGTCGCCGGTCGTGAACGGCGACACCCCGAAGATCGCACGGGCCAGCGCCGAGCGCCCGGAGCCCTGCAGCCCGCCGATGCCGAGCACCTCGCCGGCGCGCAACTGGAGGTTGACGTCCCGCAGCTTGCGGTTACCTGCGTCGCGAAGGTTGAGCCGCACCGGGCCCCGGTCCTCGGGTGCGGCCCGGTCCGGGTAGTAGCTGGACAGTTCCCGACCGACCATGTGCCGCACGAGCTGCTCGCCGGTGGTGTCGGCGGTGGTGAGGGTGGTGACCCGTCGGCCGTCCTTGAGCACCGTGATCCGACCGGACAGGTCGAAGACTTCGGTGAGCCGGTGCGAGACGTAGAGCAGGCCGATCCCGCGCTCCTGGAGCCGGCGTACGAGGGCGTAGAGCAGCTCGACCTCGTGGTCGGCGAGCGCGGCGGTGGGCTCGTCCATGATGAGCAGCCGCGCGTCCAGAGCGAGGGCCTTGACGATCTCGACGACCTGCTGCTGGGCGACGCCGAGACGGCCGACCTTCACACCGGGGTCGAAGGACGTCTCACCGGCGGCGGCGAGGAGCTCGGCGGTGCGGGTGTGCATCTCCCGGCGGTCCACCATGCCTCGGCGGGACGGTTCGTGGCCGAGGAAGACGTTCTCCGCGACGGTCCGCTCCGGCAGCAGGTTGAACTCCTGGTGGATGATGCCGATCCCGGCCTGTTGCGCGTCGCGTGGGCTGCGGAAGGTCGTGGTGGCACCGTCGAGTCCGATGGTGCCGCCGTCAGGCATGTACACCCCAGAAATGATTTTCATGAGGGTCGATTTGCCTGCGCCGTTCTCGCCGACGACGGCATGGACCTCGCCGGGCAGCACGTCCAGGTCGACATCGTCGAGAACCTGGACACCGAGAAAGGACTTGCCGATCTTGCGAAGTTGGAGCAGTGGTTCGGGCATGGCAACCCCTAACTGACCGTGACCATCGAAGGCGGCAGAGATCTCGGTCGAGCATCGGTGGAGCACGTAGCGAGGAGGCTTTCGCCGAGATGACGCAGACTTTCGTTAAATTCAGCGAAAGCTCGGCGTTCAGCAGAGTAAATGTTTCGATGATCGGTCGCAATGGTGTGTAGCGACCGAAACAAAGTCGTTGCTCAACCTCCGCCGATCGCCGGTATTCGACCAGCCAAACGGATGAGGCGAGATGAGCGCCAGATTCCCGTGATCACCTCGGAAAGTGCCGTTGAGCTGCCGATACGCCGAAAATATTGACTTCTGAAGATGGGTCGAGCACCCTGGGCATCTCAGACCACGGCTCGGGTAACTCCTGCAGGTGACTGTCCGTCACGGCGGACGGCAGTCGACCCGGCCGGCACCTCACGCACCGCATCAGCCCTGCACAGGCGCAGGGCGGCTTCCGTGCGCCCCGTGGTCGGACCCCCGTTGTCCCGCCGAGAGGAAGCGGCATGCGAAAAAGCGCGTTAATCATGGGCACGATCGTCGGGATAATCCTGGCGATGGCGCTCGTCAAGCCCGCGTCAGCGGCCCCGGCGTTCCGGGCCTTACTGTTCACCAAGACCGTCGGTTATCGACACGACTCGATTCCTGCCGGCATCTCGATGTTCCAGCAGCAGGCCGCGGCCAACAACTTCGAGGTGGTGCAGACCGAGGACAGTGCCGTCTTCACCCCGGCCAACCTCGCCACCTTCGACGTCCTCATCATGCTGCAGACCTCGGGCATGGTGTTCTCCACCACCGCCCAGCGTCAGGCCGTCGAAGGCTATCTGGCCAGCGGCAAGGGCATCGTGGCAATCCACAACGCCACGGACATGGGCATCGACACGGAGTACCCGTGGTGGGACCAGACGGTCAACGCGGGCGCTCACATGCCGGAGCACTCTCCCGGCGTCCTGCCCGGCACGGCGATCGTCGCGGACAAGAGCCACCCGTCGACCACCGGGCTGCCCGACCGCTGGAACCGCAGCGAGGAGTGGTACAACTTCGACCGCAACCCGCGCGGCGACGTCCATGTGCTCGTCACCGCCGACGAGCGGACGTACAACCCGGGCGGCAGGGCCATGGGTGCCGACCATCCGATCTCGTGGTGCCGCAACACCGGCGGCGGCCGGGTCTGGACCACCGCCATGGGCCACGCCATTGCCTCCTACAGCGAGGCCGACTTCCGCAACCACGTCCTCGGCGGCGTGCGCTGGGCCGCCGGCAACGTGGCCGGGGACTGCGGCGGCACTGTCTGGGGCAACTTTGAGAAGCGCAGCCTGGATGACAACACCGCCGACCCGATGGCCCTGGCGGTCGCCCCCGACGGGCGCGTCATCTACGTCCAGCGCGCCGGCCAGGTGAAGATCTTCAAGCCCAGCACCAACAGCACCGTCACCGCCGGCACCCTGAGCGTCTACACCGGCGGCGAGGACGGCCTCACCGGGCTGGCCTTGGACCCCAACTTCGCCAGCAACGGCTACGTGTACCTGTACCACTCGCCGGCGTCCAGCACCACGGACGTCAACCGGGTGTCGCGCTACACGCTGACCGGTGACACACTGAACCTGTCCAGCGGCGCCACCATCATCGACATCCCCGCCACCCGGGACCGCACATCCCCGGAGCCGGGCCACACCGGCGGCTACATCGCCTTCGGCCCGGACGGCAACCTCTTCATCGGCACCGGCGACGACGTCGCCCCGAACCTCGACAGCAACTGGCAGGGCTACGCCCCGCTGGACTGGCGGGCCGGCAAGTCCCACCTCGACGCGGCACGCACCGCGGGCAACACCAACGACCTGCGCGGCAAGCTGCTGCGGATCCGCCCCGGCGCCAGCGGCGGCTACACCATCCCCGCCGGCAACCTCTACCCGCAAGGCACCGCCCAGACGCGGGCCGAGGTCTACGCGATGGGCTTCCGCAACCCGTTCCGGTTCTCAATCGACCCTGCGAACGGCTGGGTCTACCTGGCCGACTACGGGCCGGACCGCGGCCTGCCGACCACCAACCGCGGGCCCGAGGGCCTCGTCGAGCTCAACGTCGTCAAGGCCGCCGGCAACTACGGATGGCCCTTCTGCCACGGCGACAACCAGCCCTACGCGCCGTTCAACCCGGACACCGGTGTGGTCGGCTCCAAGTTCAACTGCTCGGCACCGGTCAACAACTCGCCCAACAACACCGGCCTGGTGAACCTGAAGCCAGTTGTCGCCCCCAACATCTGGTACGGCTACGGCGCGTCGCCCAACTTCCCCGAGCTGGGCTCCGGCGGGTCCGCACCGATGGGCGGGCCCGTCTACCGGTACAACGCCGCCAGCACCTCGGCGACGAAGTTCCCGCAGTACTACGACGGCGTGCACTTCTTCTACGAATGGTCGCGCAGCTACGTCAAGGAGGTCCACCTCGACGGCAACAGCGCCGTGACCCGGACCAACACCTTCCTGCCGGGCGGCAACTTCAACAAACCGATGGACATGGAGTTCGGCCCCGACGGATCCCTGTACCTGCTCGAGTGGGGCTCCAGCTTCGGCGGCGGCAACAACGACTCCGGCCTCTACCGCATCGACTACGTCCAAGGTGGACGGTCCCCGATCGCCAAGGCGTCGGCGAACGTGACGAACGGCCTCGCGCCGCTGAACGTACAGTTCTCCAGCGCCGGGACGATCGACCCCGACCCGGGCAACACGATCAGCTACCTGTGGACGTTCGGTGACGGCACCACGTCGACGTCGCCCAACCCGGCCAAGACGTACACCACCAACGGCAACTACACCGCCCAGCTGAGGGTAACCGACAACACCGGCAAGACCGGCTTCGCCAACGTGCAGATCACGGTCGGCAACACGGCGCCGGTCGTCACGGTGAGCACCCCGGTCAACGGCGGCATGCTCAACTTTGGCGACCAGGTCTCCTACACGGTGACCGTCACCGACCCGGGCGGTGCGGCGATCGACTGCTCGAAGGTGTACGTCAACCCAGCCCTCGGCCACGACGACCACCTGCACGAGACCACCGAGTACCCGGGCTGCTCCGGGACCATCTCCACCGACCTGCTCGGCGGGCACCCCGATGGCGCCAACTTGTTCTACGCGCTCATCGCAAAGTACACCGACAACGGCGGCGCGGGCGGCGCGGCCCCGCTGACCGGCTACGGGCAGGCGATCCTGCAGCCCAAGCACAAGCAGGCGGAGTACTTCACCGCACAGTCCGGCATCCGGATCATCGACCAGGCCGCCGCGGAGAGCACCAAGCGCATCGGGGACATCTCCAACAACGACTGGATCTCGTTCAACCCGATGAGCCTGCAGGGCATCACCAACGTCAGTTACCGGGTGTCGTCGCCGACCGGCGGAGGCTCGATCGAGCTGCGCGCCGACTCGCCGACCGGCACCCTGCTTGCCACCACCACCGTGCCGAACACCGGCGGCTGGGACACCTACCAGTCGACGGCACCAGTCAACACAGCGGCCCTGTCCGGCACGCACACCCTGTACATGGTGTTCAAGAACGGCGCCGACAACGGCTTCGACGTCGACTCGTTCACCTTCGGAGGGGGTGGCGTCGGCACACCGGGCGGACCCATCGGTAAGACATGGACGCTGACCGCCCAGCACAGCGGCAAGAACATTGACGTCAACGGCGTCTCCACCGCCGACAACGCCCAGATCATCCAGTGGGCGCCCACCGGCGGCAACAACCAGAAATGGCAGGCAGTCAACGCCGGAAGCAACACCTTTACCCTGCAGGCCGTCCACAGTGGCAAGTGCGTTGACGTGACCGGCGCGTCCACCGCCGACGGTGCCTTCCTACAGCAGCTCACCTGCGACAGCAGCAGCAACGCCCAGAAGTTCACTGTTGTCCCGACGGGCACCCCGAACGTCTACGCGATCCGCAACGTCGGAAGCGGAAAGTGCATCGACGTCAACGGTGCGGGTACCGCTGACGGGGCCCGCCTGCTGCAGTGGACCTGCCACAGCGGCACCAACCAGCAGTGGCGGTTCACCCTGGCGTAGCCGCAACAGCAGGACCCCCGTCCCCGCGCGGCATCCGGTCGCGCGGGGACGGGCCGCGCGAGACAACCTGTACCCGATGCGCTCACCCATTCGAAGCGCCGCCGCGTCGAGAGTCTCGTCCAACACCTCGCCGGACAGCGGTAGCAGTCGATGCTTTCGTTGGATGGATCGGCACGATAAAGTGCCAGGAAAGCGCTTTCTCTGACTTGCTGACGAGTCTGTCGGCTCTTTGTCCCGGTGGTGGTGGCGATGGTTGATGCACGACGGACGACTCGAATGCCAAAGCGTTTCCTGGCCATCTCCACCACGGTCCTGATCCTGCCCGGCCGCCCCGCCGGCCGCCGCCGACCCCGCGGCGACGGCCGCCGCCAGTTCCGCCCCCCGCACCGAATTGGCGGCCAGCGGCGCCTGGTGCTGGTTCGCCGACCCCCGCGGCGTCTACTACCACGGCGACCATCGGCGGACGTACCTCGGCCTCATCACTGCCAACGGCGAGATCCGCGTGACGATGTACGACCACGAGACCGAGCGCCGTACGACCTCAGTGGTGACGACCGGCTTCCAGATCGACGACCACAACAACCCGGCCATCGTCATCCGCCCCGACCGTCGCGTTGTCGTCTTCTGGTCCGCCCACGGCGGTTCGGCGATGTACTACCGGCGATCGGCCCGGCCCGAGGACGTCACCGGGTGGGAGCCGATCAAGCAGGTGCTGACCAACACCGCTGGTGGCTACGGATACACCTACCCCAACCCGGTGCAACTGTCCGGGGAGAACAACCGGTTGTACCTGTTCTGGCGCGGCGGAGACTTCAACCCGGCCTACTCCACCACAAACGGCGGGGACCAGTGGACCACGGCCACTCGCTTGATCTCCGCACCCGGGCAACGGCCGTACGTGAAGGTAACCTCCAACGGCACCGACACCATCCACTTCGCCTTCACCGAGGCGCACCCGCGCAACCTCAGGACCAGCATCTACTACATGTACTACCGGGCGGGCACCCTCTACCGGGCCGACGGCAGCCGCATCGGGCCGATGGGCACCGCCGTGACGGCGGCGCAGGCGAGCAAGGTGTACGACGCTGCGGCACAGGGTGCGAAGGCATGGGTCCATGACATCGCCGTCGACTCCTCCGGGCGTCCGGTCATCACGTACGCCACATTCCCCACCGATGCCGACCACCGCTACCACTACGCACGCTGGACCGGCAACGGTTGGTTCGACCGCGAACTGACCGCAGCCGGCAGCACCATCAGCGGCGATCCCGCCGAGCCGAACTACTCCGGCGGCATCACGCTCGACCACGACGATCCGTCGGTGGTGCTCCTGTCCCGGCAGGTCAACGGGATGTTCGAGATCGAACGGTGGACCACCCCGGACCTCGGCACCACCTGGAGCACCGAGGCGATCACCTCCGGCTCGACCGAACCGAACATGCGCCCCTTCTCGCCATGGGGCCTGCCGCATGGCAGCGCCCTCGACGTGGTCTGGATGGCCGGCGACTACCCCAGCTACACCCGCTTCCGCACCCGGCTCCTACGCACGGGAACCGCATTGAGCGGCAACGCCGCACCCACCGCGTCGTTCACCGCCACCAGCAGCGGTCAACCGCGTTCCGTCGGCTTTGATGCCCGAGCATCCGCCGACGCCGGCGGCGCCGTCGCCTCCTGGTCGTGGACCTTCGGTGACGGCACCACCGGCACCGGCGCAACGCCCAGCCACCGCTACGCCCAGCCCGGCCGCTACTTCGTCACGCTACGCGTCACCGACGTCCACCTCACGGCGTCCGCCGAGGATGTCCTCGTCCGCGAGGTCGTCGTGCCCGCGATCCCCTGAGGGTCCGCCGGGTCTGTGGATCTAACGGTGTTCCCGGCCAGACCCCGAAATCGGCCTGCACACCCCGGCATCAGTCCCGAACGCACCGCCGGACAGATTCGTGAACAACGGCAACGAACCCTCGACACTGCCTGGACCGCGCAGCCGCATCGGGTTCGGGCGCCGCCGCCCACAACCGCCCCGCCGCCCAGACCGGGCATGGATTCAACAAATTCGACAACAGCAACCCCCAAACAGGCCCCCATTTCGGCCATGACCAGCCAACCAGCAGCACACCTCCTGCTGTCCGTGCCGCCACTGCACGCTGGCGGGCGTTGACGTCGTCGGTGACAGCCCGCTCGGCGTCTGTCGGCCACGGCGGCGACCAGACGGTGTCGGCGCTGCCAGGTGGTGTGTGCTGGCGCTGGCGGCAGCGGATGATGTCCCAGCCCTGCCAGCGGTGCCGGGCCGGTTGCAGCGCCTCGTGCCAACGCACCGTTGTGTGCGGGTCGGCCTTGCGGGAGTAGGCGTGGTGCCACGACTCGGCCAGCGCCGTCAACTCCCCCACCAGGGCGGGGTGCGCCGGCCAGCACGACCCGAGGTCTTGGGCGAGGCCGTAGCGGTCGACGAGCCACTGCGTCCAGGCGATCAGCCAGACCCTGGGTTCTCGTGCTGCGTCGCGGTCGAGGTCACGCCAGCAGTGACCTGCCGGTGCCGATGGCGAGGCCGGGCGACAAGTGCCGGCGTCCGAAAGTGAAGGGCACGATGACCTCCGGAAAGAAAACGTTTCTCTGGACGTGCGTACAGGTCACGAGCTCTGTGCTGAACATCGACGGAGCAGCTCCCTCGCGTCGACCGTGGCCTTCGCGGAACGTGCTGCGGTAACGTGCCGCTGGCGGGTGGCTTCCGACCTGGTCTACCGCGTGGCCCAGAGCTGGGCTCCGGTGCCGTTGCATTCCCAGAGCTGGACCAGCGTCCCGTTCGCGGTGCCGTTCGCATTGACGTCGATGCACTTGCCGGAGGCGGTGTTGACGATCGTTCCGGCGGCGGTGAAGGTGAACTTCTGTGCCGCGGTGCCGTTGCAGGTCCAGCTCTGCACCTTGGTGCCGTTGGCGGTGCCGCCGCCGTTGACGTCGAGGCAGCGGTCTCCGAAAACCTTCAACTCGCCGGCAGTGGTGCGGGTCCAGCTCTGGTTGGCCTGGCCGTGGCAGTCCCAGATCAGCGCCTGGCCGCCGTCGGCGGTGCCGGCCCCGGACACATCGAGGCAGCGGGTGGACTGAGGGTTCGAGAGCAGCGCAGCCGATCCGGTCGGTGGGGTGGTGATCGTGTCGAGGCTGCCCGGCACGGACTGCAGCGCGGACCACCACCGTGCCGCCATCTTGTCGTAGCCGCCCGCGTTCGGGTGCAGGCCGTCGGCCAGGTCGGCGGTAGTGAGGGCGGAGTGCATGTCGACCAGGTGGGTCCTCGGGCCCTTTTGCGCGACGATGCCGGGCAGGGCGGCATTGAATGTCTGGGTTTTGGCCTCGTTGCCCGCGTTGGCGGTGGGGATGATCTGCGCGACGAAGAGTTCCACGTTGGGTTCGATCGCCCGGATGTGGTCGATCAGCGTGGACAGCCGGGCCGGGGCGTTGGCCACGTCGTAATTCTGGCCAATGTCGTTGGTGCCGATGTGCAGCAGGATCGTGCGTGGGTTGGCCGTTCGCAGCCAGCCGGTAATGCTCCGGTCGATGTCGTCGATGCGCCAGCCCGAGTGACCCTCGTGGTCGTGGTCACCCAGGTTCGACGGCCCGTTGTAAGCGCTGCCGACGAAATCGGTGAGCCGGCCGGCGTTCGCCAGCCGCTGCCACAGTCCGATCCGGTAGCCACCGGGGGTGTTGAGCCCGTCGGTGATGGAGTCGCCGAGCGGCATAATCCGTACGCCGCCGTTCGACTCGGCCTGCGCCGGCGTGCCGCCCGTGACCACCACCGAGGCGGCCAGGGCGATCCCGAGGGCCGCCGATGCCAGGCGCTTGAGGTTCCGTCGCATAGCTGGTCCTTTCGTGTTTTGTTGGGGATGTCGACCGAGGGAAGGAGAGGAACGCCGACCGGGGGCGCCCTCCCACGTCGGATATGCGTCCACTTCTGGTTGGTTGCGCCGTCGCAGGTAGAGGTCTGGTGCGGTGGCGGTGCCGTGCGCGACGGCGTCGAGGCACGTGCCAGATTCCACGCCGAAGACCGTGCGGTACCCATTGAGTCGACCTGCCGCCGGCCGAACGGCCTGTCCGACGACACGCGAGGGCGCTCGCGTACGAGTGTTGGCGCGAGTGAGGCTCCGGACTCACTCCGGGATCGGAGCGTCACTTCGCGGATTTGTTGTTGTCGTTGACGGCTATTGGAGGACCCAGCGCTGTTGCGGTTCGCCGTTCCAGCCGTACTGGATCAGCGGCGCGCCGTTGGTGACCGACGAGGCGCCGTCCAGTGCTTTCCCGCTGGCCTGGTTCCAGATCTTGTAAGTGCCGTCCGGCTGCTGGTCGACCCACCAGCGCTGGTTGGAGTCGCGGCTGGGTTGCCACTGAACCATTGCCAGGTTGTCTGCGGCCGAGCCGCCAGGACTGTCCATGGCCTGCCAGGTCGACAGGTTGACGATGTTCCACGAGGTGTCCGAGTTCTGGGTGAACAGCCACTTCTGGTTCTGACCGGAGTTCGAACCCCACTGCAGGACGCTTTTGCCGTTGCCGAAGGTGCCGGCGCTGTCAATGGCGAGGCCGGTTTTCTGGTTGGTGATGACATGGATGCCACCGATGTTGTTCGGTCGACTGGCGGGGGTGAACTGCATCCACGCCATCGCGCTGACGAACTTGTTCGCGGTCATCGTGTTGTCGGTGGGGGTGGGCCGGTCCCATGCGTTCCCGGTGATACCGAGGTCGGTGCGCCGGTTGGCTTGGATGGCGTCGGCGTTCCGCACCATCCACGAGTAGTACTCGTCCCACTGGCGGTTGTCTCGCACGAAGTGTCCGGCACCGCGAGCCACTTCGTCTGCCCAGGTGTTGAGGTAACCCGCCCCATTGCTGAAGACGCCGTTGACCATCAGGTTGTTGCGGGCGTAGTCGATCGCCCGCTTCGCATCGTTGTAGATGTTGACGTTGCCGGTGATCTCCCAGAGCAGATTGGCGTAGTCCGCGAAAGTCCCCTGGTTGTAGGCTGCCGTATCCTTGTTCAGGGTGCCGTCCATCTCGATCCTGGCGTAGACCGCGCCGGTGCTGGGGTTGTAGAGGTGGCTCCACACCCAGTCGTAGATCTGCTGGCACTTGTTCAGGTAGCCCACGTCGTGAGTGCTCTGGTAAATCATGCACGCGACCTTGCCGAGGCTGTCGTTCGCCAGGGGATCCTTGTTCGGGACCTTCGGAGGGTTGTACCGGGCCGTGTACTCCGGGTTTTCCTCCCAGATGCCACCGCCGTTGTACTTGGTGTCCCATCCGCGGCCGAACGCATAGTCGAAGCCGTACTTCGCCTGCGTGAGGAAGGTGGGGTTGCCCGTCATCTGGTAGCCGCGGATGAGCGCCAACGTGAACCAGCCGATGTCGTCATTCCAGCCATCCCAGCTCCACGGCGGAGGCGTGTTCTTCAGCCAGGTGTTCAACAGGTCGTTGACCAGAGCCTTCTTTGCGGGGTCGCCGGTCCGCTCGTAGGCGTCTTCGGCCCCGAGGATGTCAAGTGAAGCTGACCACGTTCCGTCCGGTTGTCCGTCATTCAGCGCCCTCTTGTAGAAGACATCGCTGCCGGAGCGCACCAGAAAGGCGCTGTTGAACGCGGTGTACATGGCCTCTGCGTCGCGTGCCCCAACCGCTGAGGCATTCTGTGGCACGGCGACGACACCTCCGACCACCAGGGCCAGCAGCGCTGAGCACGCGGTGACAACGGTGCCTCGGCGCTTCCATCCGAACTTGGGCAACACAGTCATCGAGATGTCTCCGATCGATCAGGGGATGGCCGCTGGAGGGTCAGCCGCGGTGCCATTTCTGGTTGGCGCCGCCGTTGCAGTCCCAGAGGGCGAGGGTGGCACCGTTGGCGTTGTGGTAGCCGGTGATGTCGACACATTTGTTGGCTTGGGGGTTGACCAGGTCGCCGGCTGCGGAGAGAACGAATTGCTGGTTGGCGCCGCCGTTGCAGTTCCAGATTTCGATGGGTGCCCCGTTGGCGGTGCTGTTGCCCGTGACGTCGAGGCATTTGTTGTCTTGGGTGCGGACGGTGCCGGCGGGAAAGTCCCAGTTCTGGTTGGCGCCGTTGTTGCAGTCCCACACGTCGACCGGTTGGCCGTCGGCATAGTTGTAGCCGGGGACATCGAGGCACTTGTTGTTGAAGTCGCTGATCAGCCGGCTGACAGAGGTAGCGCCGGAGGTGGTCAGGGACAGACCGTACGTGCTGAGGATTTCGTTGACCGGCTGGAACCAGGTGGTGCCGCCGGTGGTGCAGTTGCCGGTGACGCCTGAGGTCACGCCCTGTGCCTGGTCTCCGGAGATCACCGAGCCGCCGGAGTCGCCGGGTTCCGCGCACGCGCTCATCCGGCTGAGGCCCTGGACCGCGCCGGCCGAGTAGTTCACCGTTTCGTCGCGGCCCTGCAGGGTGCCGCAGCGCCATCCGGTCGTTCGCCCGGAGCGGCAGATCGAGCTGCCGACCGCCGCGTCCCGCGACCCGGCGACGAGTGCGTTGCCACCGGAGGCGTCCTTCACCCAGGGACGTGATGTCCAGTCGCCGTTGGTCCGGATCCAGGAGTAGTCGTTGCCCGGGAACGACGATCCGGCGAAGGTGCCCTGGGCGATGTTGTTGTAGCCCAAAGTTGCGCTGCCGACGCCGCCACAGTGTCCGGCGCTGACGAAGCCGCCCCGGACCGGGAACCCGATTGAACACAGGGTGTTGCCGTTGATGACGTACTGGTCGCCACCGCGGGTGTCGTAGACCGGTTGGGGTGCCGCCGCCGACGCGACGATCCGTACCGTGCCAGCGCTGATGCCGCTGGCCTTGATGAACGCCTCGGCCACCGCCTTTCCAGCCGGGTCGGCGGATATCACGACGGTGTTCGTGGCGACATCGACGTACCAGCTGTGAATGTCGCGTGTGGCCCTCGTGCGGTGCTTGTCGAGTGCGACTTTGGTGGTTTCGAGTTGAGCGGCGCTACGGGCGACGATCTTGACATCGGCTCCCTCGCCGCGAACAACGGCCGCGGCGGCCGCTGTTGTCACAGCGACCGTGAGGCGTGGGGAGCCGGCGGGGATCCACGCCCCGGCGAAGCTCGTGCCGAGTTTCGCCCGCAGCCGTCTATCGACGGTTGGTGCGGAGGCCTCGGTGCGCAGCCGCCCGGCGATCTGGGCGTCGCTGAGTTTCAGGTCGCGCCGCATCGCCGTCTTCATACCAGGTTCGGGGCCGTGACCAGGGGCGATAGTAGCTGCGGCGGCAGGGGTCGGGCGGTCTCCGGCGAAGCTGAGCAACGGCGTCAGCCCGACGGCGGTCGCCGCGACCGCGGCGACACCCAACACTTTGAACGTACGTGACATCCGAAATCCTTCTCGGCTGCCGACGCCGCGCCCGCCCCCGGGACGGGAGGCGCGGGCAGGCACGGGCAGGCAAACCTGGGAGAGGCGGTGAGGGGGAGAGCGCTCTCAGCATCGAAGTTTGCAGATAGGTTTCTTAACTGTCAAGCCCAAAATAACTAATACTCCAACGTCACTTGGCTTTGGCGTTGGGCGTGGCGTGGGCATGGAGACGGCCACCGCGTCGATCATCGATGGTTTGTGAGGACAACCGAAGA
>NZ_JBEXHP010000015.1:61485-90318 GCF_040607895.1 Micromonospora sp. NPDC005220 | reverse complement strand
CCGCAGGATCCCCACCTCCGCGCGGCCGGCCGTCCGCAGCGACGCCGCCCCCGGTGCCCCGCCGCGCCTGACGCCGCCGCTGGTCGGGGCGAACCGGGGATCCGCCAGCACGTGCTGCATCACCGCCTGGGCGCGCGGCCCGAAGTCGACAGCCAGGAGTTTCACCAGTCGCTTGCGGGACGACCTGTCCCGCGCGAGGTCGGACAGGTCACCGTAGAGACGTCCGCCGATGTCGACGATCTCGACCCGTATCCCGAGCGCGGCGAGCATCGCGGCGATCTGCGTCCGCAGGGTCGACATGCCCATCGGGGTGACGGGTTGCAGCATGCCCTGGACGTGCCCGAACTCCAGGTAGACGCGGGGAAGGGGCTTGTCGGTCGGCGGCGGAGCCGGGAACAGGCTGGTGATCGGCCGGGACTGGAGCAGCCACAGTTCGTCCTCCGCGTCGATCGCCCACTCGACATCCTGTGGGCAGCCGAAGTGGGCCTGCAACCGCTCGCCGGTGGCGCGTAGGCGGGCCAACTGCCCGGACGTCAGGCACCCGGCCTCGTCGCGCGCGGTGTCGTCGAGGAGGTAGTGGTCGACGGTCGTGGCGCCGTCCACCACTGTTGTGCCGAGGCCGGGGGCGGCGTCGACCGCCATCTCGTCGCGGCGGCCGGTCAGCGGGTTCGCGGTGAACAGCACGCCCGCCACCGCGGGGGTGACCATGCGCTGCACGACGACGGCCATCCGCACCGCCCGATGATCGATCTGGTGGGCGTCGCGGTAGGCGGTCGCGCGCTCGCCGTGCAGCGAATCCCAGCACTTCTCGATGGCGGCGATCACCTCGTCGGTGCCTGTGACGTCGAGGAGGGTGTCCTGCTGCCCGGCGAAGCTCGCGTCCGGCTGGTCCTCGGCGGTGGCGCTGGAGCGCACCGCCACCGGGCCCGCGCCGAGTCGCTGGTACGCGGCGACGACCTCGGCCGTGGGGACGACGCCGGCCCGGTGCGCCTCGGTGGTGACGCAGAAACCGTCGGGGACCCGCTCGCCGTGCCGGATCAGCTCGCCCAGCCCGGCCGCCTTGCCGCCGACGAGATCGGTCATGGCGGCGGTCACCTCGGACAAAGCGATCACGTGCATGGGAGCCCACTCTCGTTGCAATACGACTGCATTGCATATGACCGTAGCGTGTTCACGATGCGACTGCAATGTCACCCTTGCCGTGGCCGGCCCGGCGTCGGGACGTTGCCGGGATCTGCCATGCTCGGTCCGGTGACGACCGGCCGCCCGATCCGAGCCCGTTCCCACCGCCGCCCGCGCCGCCGCGCCATCCGCGTCCTCCTCGCGCTCGTCGCGGTGGCGGCCGTGCTGGGCATCGCGGTGGTGGCGGTGCCGATGCTGCGACCGGCCGGGCCTCGCCCGCTCTTCCAGATGCCGGTGGCGTGCGGCGAGACGTGGCAGCTCAGCACCTACCCCGGCCACGACGACTACGACGTCGACTTCTTCCCGATCGAGGGTGAGGCGTGGGGGCGGCCGGTGCTCGCCTCGTACGCCGGCACGGTCACGGTGGCGGGCATCAACGGGTCGCTGGGCGACCGCACCCCGGAGAACCCGGACGGCCCACGGGGGCGCGGCGGCGGCTACTGGGTGAAGATCGACCACGGCGGCAAGTGGGAGACGCAGTACCTGCACATGCTCGAACCGCCAATGGTCACGGTCGGGCAGAAGGTCGCCCAGGGTGACCAGATCGGGCGGCTGGGTAGCACCGGCAACTCCGGCGCACCGCACCTGCACTACGAGCAGCGCCGCGGCTGGGACAAGGTCGAAACCCACTTCGACGGTACGCCGTCGGGCATCACCACCGACGAACGCGAACAGATCCTGCGGCGGGTGAGCAACAACTGTCCGGCCGTCTCCTGAGGACGGCGGTTTGCCCGGCGCGGCTCGGGGCACTGATTCGGGGGACAGTTCAGACGCAGGTGAGGAGCCGGCCATGGCCAAGGGTGACGTCGAGACGTACCACGAGGACGGGCAGTGGAAGAACAAGCCGGAGGGTCACGAGCGGGCCAGCAGCACGCATGACGTGAAGGCCGACGCGCAGGCCCAGGGCCGCGAGATGGCGGCCGACCGCGGCGTCGAACACGTGATCAAGAAGCAGGACGGCACCATCGGGGAGAAGAACACCTACCCCCGCAGCCGTGACCCCCGCGACATCGAGGGCTGACAGCTTCCAGTCTCAGCGGACCGACCTCCTCGACGTGACCGAGGAGGTCGGTCCGCTTCTGCCCGCTCCGGTACCCGCCAGCTTTCTCCCGTGACGCCGGCCATGTCAGGCCGGGACCACGTACGGGAACGAGGCGGCACGGGCGCCCTTCGTGACCTCCGAGGTGAGGCCGGACGTGGTGCCGGTGTTGAGGACCAGGGAAAACATCACCTCGGGCGCGTTGTCGGCCAGGGTGCGACCGTTGCGGACCGCGAAGCCGAAGTTCGCGGCCGTGCCGACCTGGTACGACAGCAGGTCGGGGTAGAGCTGCCGGGCGACGCTCCAGCCGTACGCCTGTGGGTCCGGTGCCGTGCCGTTCGCCTTGACGACCCCGGCGACCGCGTTCGCGATCTCCTCGCCGCCCTCGGCCAGGTCGCTGCCGGGGTGCCGGAAGTTGGCGGGGTTCGAGAAGTCGGTGTCGTGGGGCCAGAAGATCGGCCACATCATCGGGTGGCCGGCGCGGTTGATCTGGCGCCATCCGCCGGCGTCGGTGGCGAGCATGGTGCGGCACCAGACGCCGATCTCGGTGCCGTCGCGCAGGAGTGGCTCGTCATGGGAGACCTCAAGGACGATCGACTCGACGGTGTTGCCGGCGAAGCTGTTCTTGGCCTGGTCGACCCGCCACGCCGAGCGATCCACTCGCGATCCGTTCTTGACCGCGCCGTTGATGGTGGCGAGTTCGTCGAGGTCGATGAAGAAGGGGTCGGTGATCCGCCCGGCCCAGATCCGGACGTTGCCGCCGATTGTCACCTCTCCGGTTCGCCCCTTGACGATCGGGGTGCCCATGGCGGCGTCGTCGCGGGCGTCCGCTCCGGGGAGTTCGTACAACTGGAGTGCCTGCCGGGCGTCGCCGTCCGGCTCGCCGAAGGCGAACCGGTATGTCAGGTCCTCCACCTCGGCACCGTTGATGTGAATCTTGATCTCGTAGCGCGCCTCGGCGTGGAAGCCGCGCTTGATGTCAGCCCTGGTCACCGAGCTGTTGACGTCCATGACGAACACGGTGGCGCGGTCACCGTCGAAGACGTACAGGTCGTCGATGTAGAGCTGACCGCCCTGGGCGGCGAGGGGCGTATCAAGGTGGTGCGACATGAGCTCACTCCCGGAACTGCCGGATTCTGGACTAATCCGAACATAGTGTGCGTGAGCCTGGCCTCCCCGCTCATCGCGCCAATCCGGTCTGCGGAGGCCCGCGTACGACGGTGGGCCGCCCGAATGTTCTCGGACGGCCCACTCACCGATGCTCGTGTCCTCAGATGCGGGACCACTTCTGGTTGGCGGCGCCGAGGCAGTCCCACAGGTGCAGCTTGCCACCGTTGTTGGGGTTGGCCTCCCGGACGTCCACGCACTTGTTGGCGTTGAGGTTGACCAGGTCGCCGGCGGCGTTGAGGGTGAAGCGTTGCGCGGTGTTGCCGTTGCAGCTGACCAGGTTGACCTCGGTGCCGTTGGCGGTGCCGGCCCAGGCCGGGTCCATGCACTTGCCCATCGCGCGGATGGTCCCGTCCGAGGCGAAGGTCCAGCTCTGGGCCGCGGTGGTGTTGCAGTCCCAGATCTGGAGCTTGGCGCCCTCGACCGGATCGGCGCCGGGGATGTCGATGCAGCGACCGCTCTGCGCCCCCCTGATCCGGCTGGTGCCGGGAGCCGGGTCGCCCCCGCCCGAGGTGTAGCTGGAGACCCGGACGTAGTCGACGAGCATCTGCTGCGGGAACTGGGTCGAGCCGTCCGGGTAGCCCGGCCAGTTACCACCGACCGCCACGTTGAGGATCATGAAGAAGGGGTGGTCGAACACCCAGCGGTTGCCGCCGAGCCGGGCCGGATTGACCTGGTGGTACTGCACCCCGTCGACGTACCACGTGATCACGTTCGGCTCCCAGTCCACCCGGTAGGTGTGGAAGGTGTCCGCGAGCGGTGCGCCGAGGGTGCGGCTGCCGGTGATGCCGCCGCTGCCGGAGTAGCCGGGCCCGTGCACGGTGCCGTAGACGGTGTTGGGCTCCCGGCCGATGTTCTCCATGACGTCGATCTCGCCCGCGTCGGGCCACCCGCCGCCGGTGCCGAGCATCCAGAAGGCCGGCCAGATGCCCTGACCACGCGGGATCTTGATCCGGGCCTCGAAGCGCCCGTACGTCTGGGTGAAGGTGGCCGCCGTCAGCAACCGCGCCGAGGTGTACTCACAGCGCCCGTAGTGGCACTGGTAGTTGGCGGGGTTGTCCCGGCGGGCGGTGATGACCAGGTTGCCCTGGCCGTCGTGGACGGCGTTGCTGGTGCTGTTGGTGTAGTACTGCCGCTCGTTGTTGCCCCAGCCGCCGCCGCCGATGTCGAACCGCCATTTGTTCTGGTCGACGGGCGTGCCGGCGGGGGAGTTGAACTCGTCCTGCCAGCTGATCGGGCCGATGGCGGCCTCGGCCCGGTCGGGGTGCGCCGGGACGACGAGCGCCGTCGTGGTCGCGACGAGGGCGACCGCCAGGAGTACGAGGGGGCGGAAGCGGAGGCTGGGCCGGGCTGTGAACACGGGAGGCTCCTGAGCGTGGGGGTGGAGGCGGTTTACCAGGTAGAGAGCGCTCTCTGGAGCGAAGCATGTCGATATCGTGTCCTTCTGTCAAGAGTGTTTCCAATATCACGACCGTCCGTTACCGCCCGATGCTGGGCAGTGAGCGGCTGGGCGGCGGACCCGTCATCGCGGTGAGGCTGATCGATGCCTCCGAGATGGACGGCGCTGACCCATCGAAGGAGTTCGGCGCGGCCGAGGGTTACTCGATAGCGGTCGAATCGACCCTTCCTATTGCCGTGGGGCGTCCACCCGGGACAGGATGACGAGGCGTGCTGGAAACGTTCCCGTAACCTGCGCGCTGCTGGTCTCTGTCACAAGGAAGTGGGAGTCAGTCATGAGCGAGGCGTCGACGGCGCTGGGTGTGCGCCTCTACCCGGATCTGGTCGAGCAGGGCGGTCTGGCCCCCGCACTTGTCGAAACCGCTGGCCGCCACGGGCTCGATGTCGGCCAGGTGACCGCGCCGGAGCAGGGGCGGGCCCGGTTCACCTGCGCCGAGCTGCACTCCGACGAGGGCGTGGTCTGCGTGGGGCTGGGCTCGCAGGCCCGCTACTTCATGATTGACATTCGCGTCTCGGGGGAGGTTCTCGCCCGCGGTGACGTCATGGACCTGGTGCAGGTGGCCCAGGTGGCCGCGGCCTGGCGGGCCGGCCTGACCTTCGCCGAGCTGACCGCCCGGTTCCCGTTCATGGAGGAGATCAAGCAGCGCCCGGCGCCGGTGGCCCAGGTCAGCTAGCCGGAGCGATAGGGCAGGTCAGCAGCGCAGCCGAGGTGGCAGTGGTGACTCGGCACCGACGTTCCGGTTGAGATAGGTCGACTGCACGAAGGCGACGAAGCGCTCCGCGTCGGTCGCCGCGGAGGCCAGTCCGAACGAGACGCGGACCGCGCCGCCCGTCGGCAGACGCAGCGCGGCGAGGTACTGGTCGATCGTGTCGACCCCCGCCAACAACCGCTGCCGCGTCGACGTCCGGCTGATCCCGAACGCGCCCTCGCCCGCGCCCGGGTTGCAGAAACAGCCGGTACGCAGGGAGAAGCCGGCCCCCGCCGCCTCCCGCGCGACGAGCCGCTCGTCGACCAGCGTGCCGTCCGGGTGGCGCAGGTTGAACGTCACCGTGCCACCGCGCCCCGCACCCGTCGTCGGCCCGTACACCTGAACCAGCGGCCCGCCGGTGTCGTGCCGCAGGGTGGCCAGCCGCTCCAGCAGCCATTCGGTGAGCAGGCCGACCCGGGCGTGCACGACATCCACGCCGATCGAGTCGAGCCAGCGCAACCCGAACTCCACGTCCGGGATGCTCAGGAAGTTGAGCGTGCCGTCCTCGAACGCCGACTCGTCGTCCATCGGCCGGTGCCAGTCGCCCTGCACGCTCACCGCGCGGATCGTGCCGCCGGCGAACCAGGGCCGGCGCAACCGGGCCAGCGCCGCCCGGCGGGCCAGCAGCGCGCCGACCCCGGTGGGGTAGCCGAAGAGCTTGTACCAGCTCAGGCACACGAAATCCGGGCGGACGACGCTGAGGTCCAGCCGGTTCGTCGGCGCGAAGGCGGCGGCGTCGAGCAGCACGTCGTAGCCCCGCTGGTGGGCCAGCTCCACCCAGCCCAGCGGGTGCTGCACCCCGGAGAAGTTGCTCTGCGCCGGATAGGCGAACAGCCCGCGCCGACCGGACCGACCCCACCGACGGGCCAGGCCGCCCCGGCCGGTGTCGAGCGCCACGACCAGGTCCGACTCGGCGACCCGCAGCTCCGGCCCGCTCAGCGGCACGTAGCGGACGGAGGCGCCAGACGACCGGGCGTACTCGCGGATGCCGTTGACCGAGTTGTGGTTGTCCCAGGTCAGCACCAGCGGCGCGGCCCGCCCGAAGTCGTACGCCTCGCCGACCAACCGGCAGGCGCCGCTGGCGTTCGGGGTGAAGACGACCGCGTACTCGGCCGGGTCGGCGCGGAAGAAGGCGAGCACCTCGCGTCGCGCCGACTCCACCAGCGAGCCCGCCGCCACACTCGTGGGGTTCTCCGAGTGGGGGTTGCTGAACAGGCCGGCGAGCAGCCGGTCGTGATGGGCGCGAATCTGGGCCTGGGCGGCCACCCCGGCCCCGGCGTAGTCGAGGTACACCTGCCCGTCGGTGTCCAGGTGTCGGTACTCGGTGGCGCGCAGCTCGTCGATTTGGCCGGTGGCGGCGTATCCCGGCAGCGCCGTGGGGGAGGCGTGCGGGATCGGCTCAGGACGCACGACCGGAACCCCGTCGGACCAGTACCGCCCAGGTGGCACCAAGGAAGAGCAGTACGAACCCGCCGAGCACCAGCCAGTCGACCCACACCGGCCGGGAGAAGCTGTCGCCGTACGTGGCCAGCAGCGGCGGGCCGAGCGGGGAGCCGCCGTCGCGCCAGAGCCGCTCCACCCCGGCGGTGTGCCCCAAGCCCTCGAACGCCCACCGGTTCGACATCGCGTAGCTGAGCCGCTGTCCGCCGACCGCCATCGCCGGCACCGGCAGGATCGCGCCGACGAACAGCACCTGTGGGAAGCACAGCATCGGCAGCATGAGCGTCGCCTGGGCCGCGTCGGACACGGCCGCCGAGCACAGCAGGCCGAGGGCGAGCGCCGCCGCCGAGGAGAGCAGCAGGGTCGCGTACAGGGCGGCGAAGTCGGCGCCACCGACCGGCGGCAGCCGGTCCATGCCGCGCAGCACCCCGAGCAGGGCCAGGTCCACCAGGGCCAGCAGCGGCAGCAGCACGGCGACCTTCGCCAACAGGTACGGGGCCAGCCGGAGACCGGCCAGCCGTTCCCGGCGCAGGATCGGCAGCTCGGTGCAGATCTGGAGCAGCCCGTAGGTCAGCCCGAAGAAGAAACCGCCGAAGGCGATCCAGAACAGGATCATCACGGTCACCGTCGGGCTGGGTCTGGTCGGCTCGAACGCTCCCGGACGGAACAACAGCGCGAACATGCCGAGCACCATCAGCGGCGAGCCCAGCAGGATCGCGAGGGTCAGCCGGTTGCGGACGACGATCTCCGCGTTGCGGGCGGTGAGGACGGCCCACTGGCGCAGCCGGCCGACGCGCCGGGGCGGGGTCGCGGCGACGTCACCATCGTCGGTGCCACGGCGCGACGGCTCGGCGATGTCACCATCGTCGGTGCTCAGGCCCGACTGCTCGGCGATGTCACCATCGTCGGTGCTCAGGCCCGACTGCTCGGCGTCGCGGTGCCCGGCGAAGCGATCGGGCCACTCGGCGGGCTGCGTCGCCTCGTCGAGCCGGAGGTGCACCTCGACGAGGGACCGCAGGCCGAAGAACTCCCGGGCGGCGGCGGGGGTGCCGGCGAACGCCAGCCGGCCCTGACGGGTGAGCACGACGACCCGGTCGCAGTGGTCCACGTCGGTGACCTGGTGGGTGGTCAGCACGACGGAGGCTCCCGCGTCGGCGAGCGCGCGGAGCACCCGGAGCAGCTCCACGGCGATCGCCGGGTCCAACCCGGAGGTGGGCTCGTCCAGGAAGAACACGCCGGGTCGGGTGAGCAGCTCGACGGCGATGCTGGCGCGCTTGCGTTCGCCGCCGCTGAGCAGGCCGACGGGCGTGGCGGCCCGGTCGGTGAGCCGCAGCTCGGCGAGCACCTCCGCAACCCGGTCCGCGATCTCGGTCGGGCCGGCAGAGGGTAGGCGCAGTCGGGCGGCGTACCGCAGGGTGCGGGCCAGCGGCAACTCACGGTGGATGATGTCGTCCTGCGGAACGAGACCGATGGCGCCCGCCGCGGTGATGCCGTCGTAGGTCACGGTGCCCGCCGCCGGTTGCTGTACCCCGGCGAGGGTCTCCAGCAGGGTGGTCTTGCCGGCGCCGCTGGCACCGATGATCGCGACCAGTTCGCCCGGCGCGATGGTCAGCGAGATGTCGGTCAGGATCTGTCGACCACCGCGGACGCGCTGACCCAGCCCCTGGGCGGCGATGCCGACACCGGCCCGAGGGGGAGACGTGGTCTGCTCGGTCGTCATGTCGACTGCTCGATCCGGTC
Organism: Micromonospora sp. NPDC005220; assembly: GCF_040607895.1. Classification (NCBI taxonomy): domain Bacteria; kingdom Bacillati; phylum Actinomycetota; class Actinomycetes; order Micromonosporales; family Micromonosporaceae; genus Micromonospora; species Micromonospora sp. NPDC005220. Next base: position 81,543 of record NZ_JBEXHP010000015.1, on the reverse strand, counting down.
GGGGAGTGGTCCGCTTAAATATCGTCCCTCGCCGATGTTACTGAGCGGCAGCGCAGCGCGCCCGGAGTAGACGGTCAGTGACCCTCGTCCGTTCAGCCGGTGGTGGTCAGCGCCTACGCCGGCACCTGGAGGTAGGTCAGTGGCGGCGGCCGGTGTGCCATCGGCCGCCGCCGGGGGTTCGGGCGGATCGGGTCAGGCCGGTGGCGCCTCGGCGAAGAACTGCCGCAGGGCGTCGGCGACCAGGGCGGGCGCCGTCATGGTCACGAAGTGCGACTGACCTGGCCAGACGACATGACGCGCCGCCGGGATCGTCGTCGCGAGGGCGTTCATCGTGGTGGGCATCGGCTCCCAGGTGTCCGCGCCGGCCAACAGCAGAGTCGGCACGGCGATCGAGGACCAGCGGGTGATGTCAGTGCTGTCCTGCGCGAGGGCCTCCAGATCGTGCAGCCAGCCGATCGCCGCGCGGCGCGACTCGACCGGGTCGGGCACCCGATCGCCAGCGCTGACGGCGAGCGCGGCGACGATCTCGGCCGGGACCCGGGTCACGTCGTGCAGAGCCGCTGCCATCGCGGCGGCGTCGTCGCGCTCGAAGGCGGCACGGTACCGGTCGAGCAGTGGCACGATCTCCGCCCCGGCCGCGAAGAGCGGCGGCTCGAAGACGGCCAGCGAGCGGACGTCGTGCGGGTCGGCCACTGCGGTGTGCAACGCCAGGGTCGCCCCGTAGGACGCGCCGACGAGGTGAACCGGGCGGCCCGAGGGCTGCCGGGCCGCCTCGACGACGGCGATCAGGTCGGCGGTCTCGTCCCGGAAGGACTTGGTGCCGACCGGGACGTCGCTGGGACCGTATCCGCGCCGCGCCGGCAGCCACACCTCGTACTCGTGGGCGAGGTGCTCCGCGACAGTGGCCCAGGAGTGCAGACCGCCTCCCGAGCCGTGCACCAGGACGACGGGGTCGCCGACGCCCAGGCGTCGCACCACCAGGCGGGTCCCGTCGGTCGACTCGACCGACTGGTCTTGGCTGTTCACTGCTGCTCCCGATTCTCCGTTGGCCAGTTGCTCAACGTGGTGTGCACCGCGTCGAGGATCGACTGCCACGACGCGTCGACGGCGCGGGGATGCCCGAAACCGTCGACCGTTTCGAGGCTTGCGAAGCCGTGGAAGGTGCTGCGGACGAATCGCATCGCGTCGGTCAGGGCCGGCTCGTCGAGCCCGTACCCGCGCAGCGTCGCGTAGCTCAGCTCGATCAGGCGGAGGTGCCCCGCCGACCGCGTGCCGACCTCGGGCGGCAGCTGAAGCTGGGTCGCCGCGTACTGCCCCGGGTGTGTGACGGCGAAGGCGCGCCAGGCGTCGGCGAACCCGACCAGGGCCTGACGGCCGGCCCGCCCGGCCACCGCTATCGCGAGTGCGTCGGCGAAGGTGGCCGCCGCCCGGACCGCGACCTGCTCGATCAACGCGTCGCGGCTGCGGACGTGCACGTACAGGGCGGCGTCCGAGACCCCGAAGTGCCGGGCGACCGCCGCGACTGTCAACCGGGAGAGGCCGACCGAGTCCGCCAGCTCGGCTGCGGCCGCCGAGACGCGTGCGCTGGTCAGACCCTGCCGTGGCATACCGAACCTTCATCTCACTAGGAAATAACTTAGGAATCCTAAGATAGCACCGACGAACGCCCGGCCGCTGGCCCGGCGGGCATGAACGGGCAGGTCGGGGGAAGACCGGTCGTCCAGCGCCGATCAGGAGACCCGGGATGAGAGCCGTCGTCTACACGGACGTCCGGACCGTCGCCGTGCGGGAGGTGCCCGACGCGGCACTTGAGGCGGAAACCGACGCGCTCGTACGGATCACCTCCACCGCCCTGTGCGGCACCGACCTGCACATGTACGACGGACGGACCAGCGCCGAGCCCGGCCTGGTGCTCGGTCACGAACCGTTGGGTGTGGTGCAGGAGGTGGGCGCCGGGGTGCAGACCGTCCGGCCGGGCACCCGGGTGGTGATCCCCACGCACCTGTTCTGCGGGACGTGCGTGATGTGCGCTCGCGGGCTCTCGGCGGCCTGTCTGAGGGCCCGGGCCGAGGGGCTGCACCCACGACCGCCGTTACACGGTCCTGCTGCGGGACCTGGTCGTCGCGGGCCGAGCGCGGCCCAGCATGATCGTCACCCACCACGGCACCCTCGCCGACGCCCCCGAGCTGTACCGCCGCTTCGACCGCCGGGAAGACGGCGTGATCAAGGCGGTGCTGCACCCCTCCTGACCGACCGGCGCCGTGGGCGGCAACGTCGGACCACCCCGAATCGCCCTTAAGGGACGTTAAGGCGCCGGTCGGCTCCCTGGTCGGAAGCTGACGAGACGATCATCGTCGATCCGGTCGGCGGGCAGAGGCGTGCGTCACACCGTCGACCGAAGATCGTCGTGCCGTCGCGGCCCGACGTCGGCCTCGCGGTGCCATCAAGATCATTCAATGACGAGGAGTCCGTCGCTCGCCGTCCTTGATCCGGCCGGTGGTGGATCGTGCCTGGTGGCGGGCCTGTCATCGATGACCGAGGCCGATGGCGGGGCTGCCTACCATTTGACAACGTTGCCACCGGCAGGCGAAAGTGCCGGGAGGGGCTGCCGAGGTGGCTGTGACGGGCGAATACTGTGGCACGTCTATATTGCCGGATTGTTACTTTTTCAACAGCCTCTCGCCTTGCGGATCCCCCTTCGGCCGCAATACGTTGCCGTCAACAACAAAACCAAGTGAAGGTTCAACCTTCCGGAGGCAACCGATGACGTTGGCGAGGTGGTACGAGCGATGAGCGACGTGCCGATCCTCCTTGAGATGCGCTCCATCACCAAGGAGTTCCCCGGAGTCAAGGCCCTCTCCGACGTCAACCTGGTGGTTCGCGCCGGCGAGATCCATGCCATCTGCGGCGAGAACGGCGCCGGCAAGTCCACCCTGATGAAGGTGCTCAGCGGGGTGTACCCGCACGGCACCTACGACGGCAAGATCGTCTACCAGGGGTCGGAGAGCAGGTTCTCCGACATCCGGGCCAGCGAGAACGCCGGCATCGTGATCATTCACCAGGAGCTCGCGCTCATTCCCGGCATGTCGATCGCCGAGAACATCTTCCTCGGCAACGAACCGCGCAAGCGGGGCGCGATCGACTGGAAGGCCGCGAACCGGATGGCGCTGGACCTGATGGCCCGGGTCGGTCTGGAAGAGGACCCGGACACCCTGATCAAGGACATCGGGGTCGGCAAGCAGCAGCTCGTCGAGATCGCCAAGGCGTTCGCCAAGGACGTGAAGCTGCTCATCCTCGACGAGCCGACCGCCGCGCTCAACGAGGCCGACTCGCGCCACCTGCTGGACCTGCTGCGCGGTTTCCGCTCCCGCGGCATCACCTCGATCATGATCTCGCACAAGCTGAACGAGATCGAGGCGATCGCCGACCAGATCACCATCCTGCGCGACGGCCGGACCGTGGAGACCCTCGACGTCAAGGCCGACGGGGTCGACGAGGACCGGATCGTGCGGGGCATGGTCGGTCGCGAGCTGAGCAGCCGCTTCCCGGACCACACCCCGAAGATCGGCGAGGTCTTCTTCGAGGTCCGCGACTGGAACGTCCGGCACCCGATCTCCGCCGAGCGCCAGGTCTGCAAGAACGAGAGCTTCGTGGTGCGCCGCGGCGAGATCGTCGGCTTCGCCGGTCTCATGGGCGCGGGTCGTACGGAGCTCGCGATGAGTGTCTTCGGCCGCTCCTACGGGGTGTACGAGTCGGGCACGATCATCAAGGACGGCAAGGAGATCGTGCTGAAGTCGGTGGCTGACGCCATCGACCACGGGCTCGCGTACGTCAGCGAGGACCGCAAGGCGATCGGCCTCAACCTGCTCGACGACATCAAGTCGTCGACGGTGGCGGCCAAGCTGTCCAAGATCTCGCACCGCGGCGTGCTGAGTGAGGTCGAGGAGTACCAGGCGGCCGAGGCGTACCGCAAGGAGTTGCGGACCAAGGCCCCGACGGTCGACGAGAGCGTCTCCAAGCTCTCCGGCGGCAACCAGCAGAAGGTGGTCCTGGCGAAGTGGATGTTCACCGACCCGGACCTGCTGATCCTCGACGAGCCGACGCGCGGTATCGACGTGGGTGCCAAGTACGAGATCTACGGCATCATCCAGCGGCTCGCCGACCAGGGGAAGGGCGTCGTCGTCATCTCCTCGGAGTTGCCTGAGCTGATCGGGCTGTGCGACCGCATCTACACCGTGTTCGAAGGTGCCATCACGGGCGAGATCGCCCGAGCGGACGCGACCCCGGAAAACCTCATGAAGCAGATGACCTCGACGAAGAAGATGCTGACAAAATGAGCCGATTGAAGGACCTTCAGAAGAACCTGTTCGGGGGAACCACCTCCAACGCTCGCCAGTTCGGGATGATCTTCACCCTGGTGGCGATCGTCGTCCTGTTCCAGATCCTGACCGATGGCCTGACCCTGCGGTCGGACAACCTGATCGCGCTGTTCCAGCAGAACTCGTACATTCTGATTCTGGCCATCGGCATGCTCATGGTGATCGTCGCCGGGCACATCGACCTCTCGGTCGGCTCGGTCGCGGCCTTCGCCGGCATCCTGGTCGCCAAGTCGATGACCGAGTGGGACCTGCCCTGGCCCGCCGCCATCCTGTTCGGCCTCGCGATCGGCGCGATCATCGGTGCCTGGCAGGGCTTCTGGGTGGCCTACATCGGGGTGCCGGCGTTCATCGTCACCCTGGCCGGCATGCTCCTGTTCCGCGGTGGCAACCAGTACATCGGTAACGCGAGCACCGTCCCGGTGCCGGAGGGCTTCCGGGAGATCGGTGCCGGGTTCCTGCCGGAGTTCGGGCCGGACACCGGTTACAACAACGCGACGCTGCTGCTCGGCCTGGCCGCCGCGGTGGCCGTGGTGTGGCGCGAGATCCAGGCCCGCAAGACCCGGCGGGAGATGGACGCCGACCCGGCACCGATGTGGATCTCGATCCTGCGGATGGCCATCATGGTCGGGGTCATCGCCTTCGCGGCGCTGCGTTTCGCCAGCGGCCGAGTGGGCACCAGCTTCCCGATCTCCGGCGTCATCCTGCTGGTCCTGGTCATCGCGTACTCCTTCTACACCCGCAACACGGCCGGTGGCCGACACATCTACGCGGTGGGCGGCAACTCCCGGGCGGCCGAGCTGTCCGGCGTGAAGCTCAAGCGGGTCAACTTCTTCGTCATGATGAACATGTCCGTCCTGGCCGCGCTGGCCGGCATGATCTTCGTGGCCCGCTCGGCGGCCTCCGGTCCGCAGGACGGCAACGGCTGGGAGTTGGACGCCATCGCCGCGGTCTTCATCGGTGGCGCGGCCGTCGCCGGTGGTATCGGCACCATCAGCGGCTCGATCGTCGGTGGTCTGGTCATGGCCGTGCTCAACAACGGCCTGCAGCTCATGGGCGTCGGCACCGACCGCGTCCAGATCATCAAGGGCCTGGTCCTGCTGCTGGCCGTCGCGATCGACGTCTACAACAAGAGCCAGGGGCGCTTCTCCATCATCGGAAGTCTGATGCGACCGTTCCGTCGCGAGGACTCCGCCCCACCCGCCTCACCGCCGGACGCGGAGCGCGAGCCCGCCAAGGCAGCGGTGTCCGGCTGACGGCCACCGACCTCTCCACCCGTCTCACATCAAGAAAGGCAAGTCCTCACCATGCGTAAATTCTTCGGCACGTCGGTGGTGGCCATCAGCGCCGCCGCCATGCTGGCCCTCGCCGGCTGCGGCTCCGGCCGCGACGGCGACTCCGACAGCGGCTCCGGCGGCGACGCCAAGGGCTTCGCGGCGAACTCCCTGATCGGTGTCGCCCTGCCGGCCAAGACCTCGGAGAACTGGGTCCTCGCCGGTGACCTCTTCACCAACGGCCTCAAGGAGGCCGGCTTCCAGGGTCAGGTGCAGTACGCCGGCGCGTCGACCACGGTCGCCGACCAGCAGAACCAGATCACCGCGATGGTCACCCAGGGTGCCAAGGTCATCGTGATCGGCGCGACCGACGCCGCGCAGCTGTCGACCCAGGTCGCCGCGGCCCACCAGGCCGGCGTGAAGGTCATCGCCTACGACCGGCTTATCACCAACACGCCGGACCTCGACTACTACGTCGCGTTCGACAACTTCAAGGTCGGCCAGCTCCAGGGCCAGGCCCTGCTGGACGGCATGAAGGCCAAGAAGCCGAACGGCCCGTACAACATCGAGCTGTTCTCCGGCTCGCCGGACGACAACAACGCCGGTGTCTTCTTCAACGGCGCGATGAGCGTGCTCAAGCCGGAGATCGACAAGGGCAACGTCGTCGTCGCCTCGGGTCAGAAGGACGTCAAGCAGACCGCCATCCAGGGCTGGAAGGCCGAGGGTGCGCAGGCCCGCATGGACCAGCTGCTGACCTCGACCTACGGCAGCAAGGAGCTGGACGGCGTCCTCTCCCCGAACGACACGCTGGCCCGCGCCATCCTGACCTCGGTCAAGGGTGCTGGCAAGCCGACCCCGATCGTCACCGGTCAGGACTCCGAGGTTGAGTCGGTCAAGTCGATCGTCGCTGGCGAGCAGTACATGACGATCAACAAGGACACCCGCAACCTGGTGAAGGAGACCATCAACATGGTCAAGGCTCTCCAGGCCGGTAACGCCCCGCAGGTGAACGACACCAAGTCCTACAACAACGGCAGCAAGGTCGTCGACACGTTCCTGCTCCCGCCGGTCGCCGTCACCAAGGCGAACGCGGCTGAGGCGTACGCCAACGACCCGAAGCTCGCGCCGCTCACCAAGTAATCACCGCACGGTAGGTAGTAACGCCGATGGGTCCCGGGTCTCCTCTACCGGGACCCATCGTCGTCCCTGCACCCCCACACCAACCTGCACCGACCCGGAAGGAGGTCTGACCGTGGCGACACCAGTACGGTCCAGGCCAGCCGGCGTCGGCCGCAACACCGAATCCCCGCTTTCGTCGGTCCCCGGCGCCAGCCAGGAGGAGATCCGGCGGCAGAACCTCGGCGCTGTGCTGCGCTACGTCCACCTGCATGGACCGACGTCCCGCGCCGAGCTGACCAGCCGGCTCGGCCTCAACCGAAGCACCATCGGCGCCCTCGCCGCCGACCTGGTCACCAGTGGCCTGGTCACCGAGGAGGCGCCGACCACCACCCGCCGCGCCGGCCGCCCCTCACTGGTGGTCAGTCCCCGCTCCGACCGGGTCTACGCCCACGCGTTGAGCATCGACGCGGACCGGCTGCATGCCGCCCGGGTCGGCCTCGGCGGGCAGATCCTCGATCTGCGGGAGATCCCTCGACCCAGCGGCATGTCCGCGATCGACGCCGTCGGGCCCCTCGCCGATCTGGTCCGTGACATGGAGCGCTCGGTGGCCGGCGACGCGCTGCTGGTCGGCGGCGCCGCCGCGGTCACCGACACCACCCGCGACCCGGACGGCAGGATCCAGATCGCCAGCATCGACGAGACGCTCGCCGCCGCGCTGGAGGCGGAGCTCAGCGCCGGCCCCGGTTTCGTGGCCGGTGACCTGGCCGACATCGCCGGCCTGGCCGAGCACGCCCGGGGCGTCGCGGTCGGCATCGACGACGTCATCTACCTGCATGGCGACCTGGGCATCAGCGCGGGCATCATCGTCGGTGGCCGACTGGTGATCGGCCACCGGGGGCACAGCGGCAAGGTCGGCCACATGGTCGTCAACCCCAACGGCCTGCCCTGCGGCTGCGGTTCACGCGGCTGCTGGGAGACCGAGATCTCGGAAGCCGCGCTGTTGCGCCACGCGGGCCGTGACCCGAGCGACCGCGCGGCGGTGGCCGAGGTGCTGCGCGCGGCGCGGGACGGCGACCCGACCGCCCGCGCGGCGGTCGAGCAGGTGGCGGACTGGCTGGGCTTCGGTGTGGCGAACCTGGTCAACGTGGTCAACCCGGACGCCGTGGTGTTCGGTGGCTCGCTGCGCGACATCTTCACCGCCGGGGCGGACGTGGTCCGGGACCGGTTGGACACCATGCCCCTGCCCGCCTCCCGCGAACACCTGCGGCTGCGCGCGGCGGCACTCGGTCGCGATGCCGTCCTGATCGGTGCCGCCGAGTTGGCATTCGACAAACTCCTCGCCGATCCGCTGAACGTCGGGGTGGCGGGCCAGATCGGGCCCGCCGAGTCCCGATAGCCGCGACCCGTCCGCCGGCCGATTCCGGTTCGGGTGATGTGTGGCTCAACGTGCGCCGCGCCGCCGGGTCGACCTGAGCCCGGATCGGCCCGGCCTCGGGCGGTGCCCGCCCGGCGAACCGCCGCCCCTCCAACGAGATCCCCAGGTCGCCGAAGCTCGTCGATCGCTCCCTCCCGTACTCACTACCGTATGTTGTACGGTAACGACCGACATCAGTTCACGAGGGGAGCGTTGTGGCGACGAGCAGTGACGCGATAGTGGCCGAAGGGCTGCGTAAGAGGTATCGGGACCGAGCCGCGTTGGACGGCTTCGACCTGCGGGTACGGCAGGGGACGGTGTGCGGCCTGCTCGGGCCGAACGGCGCCGGCAAGACCACCTCGGTGCGGATCCTGTCCACCCTTCTCCGGCTCGACGAGGGTCGTGCCGAGGTGGCCGGGTTCGACGTGACCCGCCAGCCCGACCAGGTGCGTCTCCGCATCGGGCTGGTGGGGCAGCATCCCGCGCTGGACGAGGCGCTCAGCGGTCGACAGAACCTGGTGATCTTCGGCAGGCTGTTCCACCTGGGGCGCCGTCGTGCTCGCCAACGGGCGGTCGAGCTGCTACAACGCTTCGGTCTCGCCGACGCCGCCGAACAGCCGGTCAGCACGTACTCGGGGGGCATGCGCCGACGGCTCGACCTGGCCGCCGGCATGATCCTGGCCCCTGCCGTCCTCTTCCTCGACGAGCCGACCACCGGGCTGGACCCGCGCGGTCGCAACGAGGTGTGGGAGTCGGTCCGGGAGTTGGTGCGCACCGGCACCACCGTGCTGCTCACCACCCAACACCTGGATGAGGCCGACCAGCTCGCTGACCGGATCTCGGTGGTCGAGGCCGGCCGGGTGATCGCCGAGGGGAGCCCGGACGACCTCAAGACCCGCCTCGGTGGCGAGCGGATCGAGGTGATCATCGCGAACCCGGCCGATCTCGCGACCGCTGCCGAGCGGATGCGTCGGGTGGTCGACGACGAACCCACCGTCGACCCGGACCGTCGACTGGTGAGCGTCCGGGTCGGGCACCGGGCCGGCGCGCTCGTCGAGGTCCTGCGGGCGCTGGACGCCGGGAACGTGCCGGTGGCCGACGTCGCCCTGCGCCGGCCGACCCTGGACGACGTGTTCCTGCACCTCACCGGGCACCGGACGCGGGCCGCCGAGGAGGTGGCGGTGTGAGCAGCCCGCACACACTGACGCCGCCGGTGGACCTGACGCCCGACCGGCCCGCCCTGCTGAACGACAGCGGCGTTCTGATCGGGCGTGGACTGGCCCGGTGGCGTCGTGATCCCGGTGCGCTGATCGCCTCGCTCGGCTTCAACATCCTGATCGTGCTGATGTTCGCCTATTTGTTCGGCGGCGCGTTGCAGGTGCCCGGCGGCGGCAGCTACCGGGAGTTCCTGATGCCCGGCATGTTCGTGATGACCATGGTGTTCGGCATCAGCCTGACGACGATCGCCGTTGCCGAGGATCTGGAGCGCGGGCTGACCGACCGGATCCGGTCGATGCCTGTCTCGCCGCTGGCGCCATTGGTGGCCCGCGCCGTGGCCGACATGCTGTTCGCCCTGGTCACGCTGGCGGTCCTGCTGCTGACTGGGCTCGCCATCGGCTGGCGGGCGCACGGCGGGGTCGATGCCACCCTGGCGGCGGTGGGGTTGATCCTGCTGCTGCGGTTCGCCCTGATCTGGGTCGGCATATTTCTCGGGCTGGTCACCCGTGGGCAGACGGCCGTGGTCGCCGTGCAGACGTTGGAGTTTCCGCTCGGCTTCCTCTCCAACGCGTTCGTCGCACCGTCCACCATGCCCGCCTGGCTCGGCGCGGTGGCCGAGTGGAACCCGCTGTCCGCTACCGTCGGCGCGACCCGCGAACTGTTCGGCAACCCCGGATGGGGTGGTGAATCCTGGGCGGCGCAGCACTATCCGTGGTTGGCGGTGGCCTGGCCGATCGTGCTGGTCGTCGTCTTCCTGCCACTCTCGGTCGCCCGGTACCGCCGGCTGGGCCGCTGACTCGTCGCGCGTCCGGTTGCGCCCCCGGTGGCCCGGCTACCGGGGGCGCTGCCGCTCAGCGTCATGTCGGTGGTCGCGGTTAGGGTCGGCGGCGTGAACGTGCACCGACTCGATCGGGCCCAGGCACGGCGCGTCGCCATCCGGGCCCAACTGCTGGCCGCTCCGCGACCGACCGACCTGCTGACGATGGTCCGCCAGTTGACCCTGGTGCAGATCGACCCGACCGCGGCCATCGCGCCCAGCGCCGACCTCGTCTGCTGGAGCCGGCTCGGCTCGTCGTACCAGCCAGCGCAGCTGCGCGAGGCCCTCGAACGGGACCGGACGCTCTTCGAGCACCAGGCGATGGTGCGACCGATGGACGATCTGGGGCTCTTCCTCGCGGCCATGGCGGTGTCGCCCGGCCACGGGCGCCACCGCGAGTGGCTGCGCGCCAACGACTCGTTCCGGCGGGACGTGCTCGACCTGCTCGGCCGGTCCGGTCCGCTGCTCTCCCGCGACATCCCGGACACCAGCGCCGTGCCCTGGCCGTCGTCAGGCTGGACCAACAACCGCAACGTCACCCAGCTGCTGGAGCTCCTCGTCCTGCGCGGCGAGGTTGCGATCGCCGGCCGCCAGGGCCGACAGCGGCTCTGGGACGTGGCAGAGCGGGTCTACCCGGCCGACGTGCCCGTCATCGAGCTGGAGCAGGCGCGCCGGCTGCGCAACGAGCGACGACTGCGGGCGCTGGGCATCGCTCGGGAGAAGGCGGTGGTCGTGCCCGGCGAGCCGGCCGAGGTCGGTGACGCCGGCGAGCCAGCGGTGATCGAGGGCGTCGCGGGGGAGTGGCGGGTGGACCCAGCCGCGCTCGGGCAGCCCTTCACCGGGCGTACCGCGCTGTTGTCGCCGTTCGACCGGCTGGTGCACGACCGGGTCCGCCTCGCGGACCTCTTCGAGTACGAGTACGTGCTGGAGATGTACAAGCCCAAGGCGAGTCGACGGTGGGGCTACTTCGCGTTGCCGATCCTGCACGGCGATCGCCTGGTCGGAAAGGTGGACGCCACGGCCGAGCGCCGGCGCGGCACGCTCACCGTGCACGCCATCCACGAGGACGTGCGCTTCACCCGGGAGGTGACCCGGGCCGTGCACGAGGAGCTGCACGACCTGGCGTCCTGGCTCAAGCTGACCGTCGAGGGCGTGCGCTGACGGGTGATCGTCGGGGCCCCCGCGCCCCGACGAGCACCCGTCGCCTGCCCACGCTCCGGCGTCGCTCCTACGCGATCCGGCGGATCCGGCGCACCGCGAGGTAGAGCAGGAGCACGGCGAGGGCGACGAAGATGCCCGTCTCGATGCCCTGGAACAGCCAGAACCGGTCCGCCGGGTGGTACAGCTGCCAGTTGTACGCACCCGGTTCGAGGCCCAACTCGGCCCCGCAGGCCCGACCGTCCGGCCCCTTTCCGCCCGGCGGGCACTGGATCCGGGTGTCCTCCGCGATCATCGTCCCGTCCGGGTTCCGGACGCCCTGGGTGAGGATCCAGTCTCCCCGGCTGATCTCCGGTGGCCCTTCCCTCTCGATGGGGAAGGTCTGGGTGCGGGCCGGCTGGTAGTGCGGTCGGGCCAGGATCTCCACCGCCGCCCGTACGCCGATGAACCCGGCGAGCGTGATGCCCATGGCGGGCAGCATCCGCTTCCACACGGTGCCAGCGAAGATGCCCAGTGCGACGGCGAAGAGGGTGTAGCCGATCGGCGCGATGCCTTGCAGGTCGAAGACGATCATGCCGAGCCGGCCCTGGTACGCGGCCTGGCTGAGCGGCTCGACCCACCACGACATGCCCAGCCCGTAGATTGCCGCGAGGATCACGACGGCCGCGCCCACCAGCCCGAACTTCACCAGCGCCCACCGGTTGCGGCCGACACCCTGGGTCCAGACGAAGCGGTGGGTGCCCTGCTCCACCTCGCGGGCGACCAGCGGGGCGCCCCAGAACAGGCCGACCAGCACCGGCAGGGTGATCAGCAGTACGGCCACCAGATTCAAGCCGCTGTACTGGTTGCCGAAGCGGCGGAAGCCCGCATCGCAGGTCTCGCGGGTCGTTACCGCCACGTCGGCGCGGGCGAGCTGGCTGACGCAGTCCGCCAGCCCGAGGTCGCTGAAGGTGCTCCGCATCGACAGGCCGATCGGCACCAGCAGCGCGGCCAGCGCCGCGAACGCCAACAGGGTGAAGAGCGCCTGCCTGCGATGTTGCCGCCAGGTCAACCAGATCATGCTGCCACCCCCCACTCGCTGTGACTGGTCTGCGTGGTGCCGTCGGCCAGGTAGGCCAGCACGACGTCCTCCAGGCTCACCTCGCGGACCGTCCACGCCGGATCGGTGACCGGCCCGTCGGTGCGGACCAGCAGCGTGGACTGCCGGTCGGTGTGGCTGGCCCGGACCACGGCGGCGACGCCCCCGATGACGCCGCCGTCGTGGCGCGGCCCGACGAGCTGCCGGTGCTCGGCGACCAGGTCGTCGACCGCGCCGGTGAGCTGCACCCGGGAGGCGTTGAGCACGATCAGGTAGTCGCAGACGCGTTCCAGGTCGGCCAGCAGGTGCGAGGAGAGCAGGACGCTGGTGCCCGACTCGGCGACGCTGCCCATCAACGACTGGAGGAACTCCCGTCGAGCCAGGGGATCGAGGCTGGCGACCGGTTCGTCGAGCAGCAGCAGCCGGGGCTGCTTGGCCAGGGCCAGGGCGAGCGCGACCTGGGCCCGCTGACCACCGGAAAGCTTGCCGACCGGCTTGTCCGGCGGTATGCCGAGCTGGGCCAGCCGCTGGCGGGCCAACGTCGTGTCCCACCGCTTGTTCAGCTTGCCGCCGGCGATGACCAACTCGGACGCCGTGAAGTCCCGGTACAGCGGGGTGTCCTGGGCGACGAAGCCGATGTCGGCCAGGCCCTCCGTGTCGCCGTACGGGGACCGGCCGAACACCCGGACCGTGCCCGCGTCGGGCTTGAGCAGCCCGACGGCCAGGTGCAACAGCGTGCTCTTGCCCGCGCCGTTAGGGCCAACCAGTGCGGCGATCCGGCCGGCCGGCAGATGCAGCGAGCAGTCCCGCAACGCCCAGGTGCTGCCGTACCGCTTACCGATCCGGTCTGTTTCCAGGACCATGTCCATCCGTTGTCCTCTCGTTCCGCTCACGCAACCGCTTCGCGGTCGCGCGAGTGCTTGCGGTGCCTGCTGATTCGTTCGCTCTGCTCGCTCACGCGGGCTCCTTCTGCGGGGCGTCGTCGGCGAGGGTGGCGCGCAGCGTCGTCTCCACCAGGGCGATGACGTCCTCGGCCGTGAGACCGGCCGCCTGCGCCCGGTGCAGCCAGGCGACCAGGTCGTCGCGCAGCTCGGCCTGGTTGGGCAGGGACGCACCGGCCAGGGTGCGCTGGACGAACGTGCCCACCCCGGGTCGGCCGCCGACCAGACCCTCGATCTCCAACTCCCGGTACGCCTTCAGCACCGTGTTCGGGTTGATCGCCAGGGATTGCGCGACGTCCCGGACCTTCGGCAACTGGTCGCCCGGCGTCAGCAGGCCGACCCGCAGCGCCTGTTTCACCTGCTGCACGAGCTGCATGTAGGTGTTCACCTTCGACCGGCTGTCCAGTACGAACTCGATCACTCCCGATGATCCTTCCTGTTGTCCTACGACAGTAGGACTAATAGACAGCTTCATCGGTGACCCACCGGCTGTCAAGACCGGCGCGGCGGGTTCTGTCCGGGCGCGGCGCGTCCCGTCCGGCGCGCCGGTGCTCGTCGCGTCCTGCCCGACCCACCGGGCCGACCCTGGTGGCACCGGCGGGCCAGCGGTTGGCACCGACGGGCCAGCCCGAGGGGAACGGACCGGCAGCGATCCGCCTGCACGGGGAGGTGTTCGATGGTCACCGACGAACTGACGACGTCGACGGCGACTCCACTTCAGGCCGCTCGCGCCCGGGGCCGCGTACGCGGGCGGCTGATCCTGCTCGGCCCGGCGTTCGTCGCCGCCGTCGCCTACGTCGACCCCGGCAACTTCGCCACCAACTCCGCCGCCGGTGCCCGCTACGGCTACCTACTGGTCTGGGTCGTGGTGGTGGCCAACCTGATGGCGATGCTGGTGCAGACGCTCACCGCGAAGCTGGGCCTGGCCACCGGGCGTAGCCTGCCCGAGCTGTGCCGGGAGCGCCTACCCCGGCCGGTGAACCGGATGATGTGGGTGCAGGCCGAGTTGGTCGCCATGGCCACCGACCTGGCCGAGGTGATCGGTGGCGCGGTCGCCCTGTACCTGCTCTTCGGCATCCCCCTGCTGCCCGGCGGGATCATCATCGGCACTGCCGCTTTCGCCGTGCTCGCGCTGCGCTCGCGCGGCTATCGCGCCTTCGAGGTCGCCATCGCCGTCCTGCTCGGGGTGATCGTGCTGGCTTTCGCCGCCAACCTGCTCGCCGCCGGCTCCGATCCCGGCTCGGCCATGGCCGGTCTGGTACCGCGCCTACAGGGCACCGACAGCGTGCTGCTGGCCGCCGGCATCCTCGGCGCGACAGTCATGCCGCACGTCATCTACGTGCACTCCGCGCTCACCCGCGACCGCATTCCCGCCGCCGACGACACCGAGCGCCGAATCCTGTTCCGCGGCCAGCGCACCGACGTCCTGCTCGCCCTCAGCGCGGCCGGCGCGGTCAACCTGGCCATGTTGCTGATCGCCGCCGCCAGCTTCCGGGGCGGCGGCGCGGGTGGCGCGGACAGCCTGGAGGGGGTGCACGCCGGGCTCGGCCAGACCATCGGGACCGCCGCCGCGTTCGGGTTCGCCGTCGCCCTACTGGTCTCGGGGCTCGCCTCCACGAGCGTCGGCACCTACGCCGGAGAGGTGATCATGCAGGGCTTCCTGCGGCGGCTGGTCACCCTGCTGCCCGCGTTGGCCGTGCTCGCCATCGGCCTCGACCCGACCCGGGCGCTCGTGCTGTCCCAGGTCATCCTGAGCTTCGGTATCCCGTTCGCGCTGATCCCGGTGGTCGCCTTCACCCGCCGCCGCGACCTGATGGGCAACCTGGTCAACCACCCCCTCACCACCGCCGCCGCGGCTCTGGTGGCCGTGCTGGTGGCCGCGCTCAACGGGTTCCTCCTCTGGCAGGTCGCCGCCGGCTGAGCCGGCCGAGCGCGCTGAGCCGGCTGGCTGCCGGGGTTCGGACATCCCCCCACGAGCCTGATGCCTGTGAGTCATATTGATGACTCACAGGCATCACCCGAGATGGGGACCGTGTCCGGCCGGTGGGGCGGGTGCGGTCAGGTGCGACGGCCCTCGTCGCGGGCCGGGATTTCCTGGCGCTGTTCGAGGGCATCCGCCGGGTCGGCCTCGGCCGGCAGCGTCGTGACCTCCTCCAGCGTCCCCGCCGGAATCGCGCCCTGCTCGGCCAGATCTGCCTCGTCCGCCTCCGGGTCCACGTCACCCGACATTCGGTCCGGCGGCCCGACATCGAACGCGTCCTGCCGCTGCTCAAGGGCGTCCGCCTCCGGAGGAGGGATCGGGTCGCCCTGTTCATCCCGGTACGTGCTCATTCGGAACCTCCCGCCGGTGGGTGTCGACATGCCGCCGGGCCGCTGCCTACCCGCCACCGCCGCACTCAGGCCGCCCACAACGGTCACGATCTGCCCAGTCTCCGGGAACGCCAGGATGGGCATGATGAGCGCCGCCGGTGGCCGCGATCGGCCAGGATGGGCGGGTGGCCGGGGCGCGGCCGCGACGAGGAGGGTGGGCGATGCGGGTACGCGGACGGTTGACGTGGGGGCGGCGTGCTCGTGCGGGGGCGGTGCTGACCGCCCTGCTCGTCGGCGCGATACCGCCGGCCGTCCTGCTGGTGTCGGATGCTGCCACCGCGGCTTCCTTCAGGGCCGGCGCTGCCACGGCCGGCGCTGCCACGGCCGGCGCTGCCACGGCCGGCGCTGCCACGGCCGGTTCGGCGGCCGGGACGGCGGTCTGCCAGGTGCGCGACGACCGGCTCGCCGAGATCTCCGGGATGGTGGCCACCGACGACGGGTACGTGGTGATCAACGACGGGGCCGACGACGAGGCCCGCCGCCGGATCTTCTTTCTCGATCAGCGCTGCGCGGTGGTGCGAACCGTCTCCTTCCCGTCCCGACCCCGCGACACCGAGGACCTGGCCATCGGTCGGGACGGCACCATCTGGGTCGCCGACATCGGCGACAACGACCGCTCCCGAACGACGGTCGGTGTGTGGCGGCTCGCGCCGGGGGCGAAGCGGCCGGTGCTGCACCGGATGACCTACCCGGACCGTCCGCACGACGCCGAGGCGCTGCTGCTCGACGCGGCCGGTCGGCCGCTGATCGTCACCAAGGGCGGCGGCGGCACCGTCTACCTGTACGCGCCGACCACCGCGCTGAAGGCGGGCGCGACGACACCGCTGGCCGCGCTCGGCCAGGTGACAGTGCCCATCACCACGACCAGCAACCCGTTCTCGTTCCTCGGGCGCGGGGTGATCACCGGCGCGGCGAGCGCACCGGACGGACGGCGGGTGGCGCTGCGCAGCTACGCGGACGCCTTCGAGTACGACGTGCCCGACGGCGACGTGGTCCGGGCGTTGACCACCGGCACCCCGCGGATCACCCCGTTGCCGGACGAGCCCCAGGGCGAGTCGATCACCTACAGCCGCGACGGCCGGTCGCTGCTCACCGTCTCCGAATCCGCCGGTCAGGCGGCCGGCACCCGCCCGACGATCCTGCGCTACCCGGCCACCGCCACCACGGCCACCGCCGCGCCCCCGACGGAGGGCGCCGCTGCGGTGTCGCCCACCGCCGTCCGTCCGATCGCCGAGGACACCGTCGGGCTGGGCGGCCGGGCCTGGCCGCTGATGGCCGGAGCCGGGACACTGCTGGTCCTGATCGGGCTGGCCGGGTTCCTCTGGTGGAGGCACACCGCGCGCCAATGAGCGGACCGGGCCTGCGGCAGGATGAGGAGATGTCCGTCCTGTCCACGTTGCGCCAGCCGATCATTGCCGCCCCGATGGCTGGTGGCCCGTCCACGCCCGCGCTCGCGGCCGCCGTGTCCGCGGCGGGTGGGCTGGGCTTCCTCGCCGCCGGGATGATCGACACCGGCCGGCTGGTCGCCGACGTCGCCGAGGTCCGCGCGCGTACCGCTCGGCCGTTCGGTGTCAACGTCTTCCTGCCCGACCCCGGCGCCGTCGACGAGGCCGCCATCCAGGCGTACGCCGAACGGCTCGCACCGCAGGCCGCGCGGCGCGGGGTGGGCCTGGGCGAGCCGGTGGGCGGCGACGACGCGTACCCGGAGAAGCTGGCCGCGCTGCTCGCGGACCCGGTCCCGGTGGTGTCCTTCGTGTTCGGGCTGCCCGACCGGGCGGCGGTGACCGCCCTGCGCGAGCGGGGCACCGAGGTGTGGGCCACCGTCACCCGCCCGGATGCCGCGACCGCCGCCGCTGACCTGGGTGTGGACGCGGTGGTGGTGCAGGGCACCGAGGCCGGTGGGCATCGCGGTGGCCTGCCGGACGACGACGACTACGGGCTGCTGCCGCTGCTCCGGCTGACCGCCGCCCGCTGTGACCTGCCACTGGTGGCCGCGGGCGGCCTCGTCGACGGCCCCGGGGTGGCCGCCGCGCTGGCTGCCGGCGCCGCCGCCGCGCAACTCGGCACGGCCTTCCTGCGCTGCCCGGAGGCGGGCAGCTCGCCGATGCACCGGGCGGCGGTGGCCAGTGCCACGCCGACCGCGTTGACCCGGGCGTACACCGGTAAGCGGGCCCGGGGCGTGGCCAACGACTTCCTGTGCCAGCACGACGCGGCGGCACCGCGCGGTTACCCCCAGGTGCTGCACCTGACCCGTCCGCTGCTCGCCGCCGCCCGGCGGGACGCGGACGCGTCGGTGGCCAACCTGTGGGCCGGGCAGGCGCACCCGCTGGCCCGGGACCTGCCGGCGGCGCAGCTGGTGGCCGGGGTGAGCGCCGACGCCCGAGCCGCGCTGGCCACAGTGGTCGAGCGGTCCCGCCGCTGGGGCTGATCAGCACGCCGGCCACCGGCTCGGGCGGGCGGGACAGGGCGTGGCGGGCAACCCGTTAGAGTCTCGCCGTGATTGAGATCGGTGCGCAGGTCGACCTGTCCCACCCGCCCGAGCGGGTCTGGCGCGCACTGACCGACCGGGAGTTGCTCGGCCGGTGGTTCGCCGAGGCCGAGACGGTCGAGGGCGTACCGGACCGGATGCTGTTGCGCACGGCGGACCTGCCCGGCTTCGAGGCCAACGTCGAGGTCGAGGTGACCGAGCGGCAGAAGCCGGACCTCCTCGTGCTGGCCTGCGACGAGGCCGGCCGGCTCAGCGAGCTGACCTGCGTCGTCACGGCCACGACTCAGGGCTGCCGGCTGGAGCTACGGGAGGTCACCACGCGCGGCGGGTGGTCCGTCGAGCAGCAGAAGCCACGCGAGCAACAGCTCCGGCAGGCGCTGACCGTGCGGCTGCCGGCCATCCTCGACTGGCTCGCCTTCCAGCAGGTCGACCTGCGCCGCGCCGACGGTGGGATGACAGCGGAACTGCCGCTGATCGGCGTCCGCGGCAGGGCCGGCCGCAACCCCCGTCGGCGTCGCACGCTGGTCGCCGTGGTCGCCGGTGCCGTGCTGGTGGCGGGGACGGCGGCATGGGTGACGTTGCCGCCCAACGGGGAGCCGGCCGCCGCACCCGCACCGACAACCACCGCGTCGCCGATCGTGACTGCCGGCGGGACCACCGTCGCGCCCACCGCGACCCCCTCGGCGCGCCCCTCGCTGACCACCGCGTCGGCGACCACCCGCCCGAGCCGGACCCCGTCGGCGAAGCCCTCGCGGACGCCCGGGTCGGCCGTGCCACCACCACCGCCGCCAACGCCCATGGTGGCCCGCTACCAGACCGACTCCAGCCGGCTGTTCGGCTACACCGGCGAAATCGTGGTCGGCAACCCCGGCGCCGCGCCGGTGGCGGACTGGGCCGTGGTGATCACCCTCGCCGAAGGCACCACCGTCGACGACGTCGACGGCGCGAACTGGCGACAGGACGGGCGGTCGATCACCTTCACCGGAGCCGCTCTGGCGGCCGGGGGATCCCAGACGATCAGCTTCGACGCTCGGGACAGCCGGCCGAAGGCCCGGGAACCGGAGAGCTGCACGATCGGCGGGCAACCCTGCGCGGGCCTCTGACTAGGCTGCCGTCATGGCACTGCTGCACAAGGCGACCCTGCGCCCCACCAAGCTGGACCTGCTGGCGACCTGGCTGCCCGACCGACAGTGGTTCTCCGGACCGACCGGCGTCGAGGTGGTGAGCCGAGGCGCCTACCGCTTCGACGACCCGGCCGGCGAGGTCGGCATCGAGACGATGCTGGTCGGTGCCGCCGACGGGCCGGTCCATCATGTTCCGCTCACCTACCGCGCCGCGCCCCTCGACGGTGCGGACGCCTGGCTGGTCGGCACCACCGAACACTCGGTGCTCGGCCGACGCTGGGTGTACGACGGCTGCGCCGACCCGGTGTACGCCGCCGCGCTCGCCCACGCCATCCTCACCGGCAGCGGCCAGGCGGAGCAGTACTTCGAGGTCGACGGTCGACGTGAGGTGCGTGAGCCGACGGTGACGGTAGTGGTCGACGGCGCTGTCGACGCCGACGTACCAGCGGTCGGGAACGTGCGACGGGTGGTCGACGAGGACCACACGGTCATCGACACCGACACCGTCGAACTGGTCATCGTGCGGCGGCCGGGCACCGGGGTCGACGGGTTGGCCGGCGCCACGTTGAAGGGCCGGTGGGACGGTCAGTCGACGACCGTGCCGCTGGCGTACGTCAGGATGCTCTGACCTGGTGGTGGGGGGGGGGGGGGCCGCGCGCGGGGGGCCGCCCCCCCGAACAC